>DATCEZ010000224.1:0-8431 GCA_036509775.1 Acidimicrobiales bacterium | reverse complement strand
CCTCTCGACCCGAGGTCTGGAAAGCCGGGCCTTCGACCTGGGCGCGCCACGCGGCCAGAACCGGGTTGCGAGGATCGCCGGGGGACGGGGGCGCCGCACCGTCGACGCCCAGCGCGCTGCACGCCGCTTCCACAATGGACTGCCAGCCCGTGCACCGGCACAGGTGCGCGCGCAGGGCCGACTCGATGTCGCGCCGCGTGGGCGACACGCCCGGGGCTGCGGCTTCGAGCGCGGCCAGCCGGAGGACGATGCCCGGCGTGCAAAAGCCGCACTGACTGGCGCCGTGTTGGACGAAAGCGGCGGCCCAGCGCTGGCGCAGCTCCTCGGGCGCTCCCTCCAGGGTGGTCACCTGGCGGCCGGCGATGCGGCGCACGGGTGTGACGCACGCCACGCGCGGTGCCCCGTCGACCCACACCGTGCAGCAACCGCATTGACCCTGGGGGCTGCACCCGTCCTTGACGGAACGGCAGCCGAGCTCTTCGCGCAGAGCGTCCAGCAGGTTGATCCCGTCCTCCACCGCCACGGCGTCGCCGTTGAGAACGAACGCGACCGAGCCGGGAGTAGGCGCGCCGGAGTGCGGGGACTGCTCGGGGATGCTGCCGGTTCCGCTCAGGGGGCGGGAGAGAGAGGGCTCAGCTGAAGGAGGAGCCGCAGCCGCAGGTGCGGGTGGCGTTGGGGTTGATGATGTTGAAGCCGGCGCCCTGGAGACCGTCGCTGTACTCGAGCGTCGAGCCGGTGAGGAGCTCGGCCGACGCCGAGTCAACGATGACCCGGACGGCGCCGAACTCGCGCACGACGTCGTCGGGCATGACCTCGGTGTCGAAGAACATTTCGTAGCTGTAGCCGGAGCAGCCACCGGGCTTGACGGCGACCCGGAGCGCGAGCTCCTCGCCCTCTTCCTGGGCCAGCAACTCGGCGACCTTGGCCGCGGCGCCGTCACTGAGCGTCACCGGTGCCGGCTTCTTCCCGATGTTGACGGAAGTGGACATCGTCGTCACTGGATCCTCCTCGTTGCGCCTTACGCCTGGCGACCGACAACCCGAGGCGTACGGTACGCCACGAACGGTCTTATGTTACCGGCGCCAGGGGCGGCCCAGCACCCCGGGAGACAAGGGCCGGAATTCCCCTCCACGCAGGTACAATTCCCCCTATGACTCCTCCTCCCGCACCGACGCCGCCCTCGGGCGAAGCGGCGCGGGAGGCCCGTGAGGAGGAGGTCCGGGACCGCCTGCGGGCGGTCGTCGACCCAGAGCTCGGTGACACCATCGTCGATCTGGGCATGGTCCGAGGCGTCACCGTCGAGGGTGGGGACGTCATCGTCGACGTGGCCCTGACGATCGCCTCCTGCCCGCTGCGGGGGCAGATCGAGCAGGATGTCGTCAATCACGTGCGATCGCTCGACTGGGTCGATTCGGTCGACGTGCAGGTGGCGACCATGGACGCGGAGGAGCGGGCGTCCGTCATGGCCAGGGCCCGCTGGAAGGCACGAGAGGGCGCCCCCGAGACGGCCATCGCCGCCTCGACCCGGGTCCTGGCCATCGCCTCGGGCAAGGGCGGCGTCGGGAAATCCTCGATCACGGTGAACCTGGCGGTGGCCCTGGCCTCGCGGGGCCTGACCGTCGGCGTCCTCGACGCCGACATCTGGGGTTTCTCCGTCCCCCGGCTGCTGGGTATGGAGGGCGACGTCGAGGCCAGAGCGGGGAAGATGGTCCCGCTCGAGCGCGCCTTCGGGGCGGGCACCGTGCGGGTGCTGTCGATGGGCTTCCTGGCGGACGAGGAGCAGGCAATCATGTGGCGCGGGCTCGTCCTGACCCGGGCCGTGCAGCAATTCCTGCAGGACGTGCACTGGGGGGATCTCGACTACCTCCTCATCGACCTCCCCCCGGGGACGGGCGACGTGCAGATGGGACTGGCCCGCCTGCTGCCCCGCACCGAGCTCCTGGTGGTCACAACCCCGCCAGTGGCGGCGCAGAAGGTCGCGGCCCGGGCGGCCGACATGGCGCGCCGGGGCTACCTCCGGGTGGCGGGGGTCATCGAGAACATGAGCGACTTCACCTGCGAGCACGGCACCACCTACGCGCTCTTCGGGTCCGGCGGCGGCGCCCGCCTGGCCCAGGGTCTCGGCGTGCCGTTGTTGGGCTCCATTCCGCTGCACCCCGACCTGGCCGCCGGTGGGGACATCGGGGTGCCGGTGGCCACCGCCGAGGACAGCGAGCTCGGCGCCGTGTTCAAGGAGATGGCCCGGGTGGTCGCCGAGGAGGTCGCGCCGACCGTCGATGTGCAGGGCTGCTCGGCCCGGCTGATGGAGCGGGTCGAGGTCGCAGTGGCACAGGCGGACGCCGTCCCGGGCTGACACGGCCAGGGACGCGCTCGCGCTCAGGCGGCGGCCCAGCGCGTCTCGATGGTGTCGCCGGTCCCCGCGTCGGCGTCGACCGGAACGGCCCTGCCCTCCTGCCCAAGCGCCCGCAGATGCGCCCACAACGAGAACCGCGCCACAGGGAGCTGCTTGTCCGTGACGTCCCCGTACACCTCCCCGAGTAGCTCGTCGACCGTCCCCCCGCCCCTGTCGGTCAGCACGGTGGCGATCCTCTCGTGGCGCCCGAGGCGATGGGCCACCAGGGCATCGATCACGTCCGGCACGTGATCGATGAGGCGCCCGTGCCCCGGCGCCAGGGTGCGTACCGCGGGCCGGTCATCACGGACGCGAGCCAGGCTGGCCAGGTACTGGTGCAGGTCACCGTCAGGCGGGCGGATCACCACGGTCGAGCCGTGCATGACGTGGTCCCCGGTCAGGAGAAGGGCGTGCTCCTCGACCAACCAGCACAGATGGTCCGAGGCATGCCCTGGTGTGTGCAGGGCCCGCAGCGTCAGGTCCGGGGCCCCGTTCCCACCCGGACACGAGAGAATCCATCCCTCGCCGACGCGCTCGTCAGGGTCGAAGCCTTCGGCGGGGCCGTAACCGACCACCCGAGCGCCGGTGGCCGCGGCCAACGCGGCGGCGCCGGGCGCGTGGTCGACGTGGGTGTGCGTGACCACAATGGTGCGGATCGGCCCGAGGGGAGCGGCGGCGGTCACGATGGCGGCGGTGTGATCCGGATTCGCCGGTCCCGGGTCGACGACGACCGGCCCCGTGTCACCGTGCAGACCAGCGCTCCCGACGAGGTACGTGTTGGTCCCAGGTCCGGTCATGAGGCCCGGGTTGGGGGCCGTCAGACGCCGCACGCCCGGTGCGACCTCGTCGAGGCGCCCCGGCACGGGGGCAGGGCCGATGCCGAAGTCCGGCACCGCCGGGATCATGTCTCGCCGGTTGACGTGCCGGACGGGCGAGGCCCGGGTGCGGCGTCAGGACCTTCCTCGTTGGCTCGCAGGGAGACCTCGCGCACCACCTCGTTGAAGTCGCCACGCGCGCTGCCGTTGTCCGGGTCGGGCACAGCGCCGCGCTCGTAGCCGGGATCACCGGGCAGCACGATGCGCATGCCGTTGCCATCGGGCACCACCCGCGGCTCAATGGCCGGGACCGCGCTCGACGCCTCCTCCGCTGCCGCCAGCAATGCGGCACTGGTGGCGAAGCGCCCGATCACCTGGAGGTTGCGGATCGTGGGGAAGATGATTTCGATCTCACCTGCACGGTGGCGGGCCAGGGCGTCGTGCGGCGAGATCCAGACCTCGGCGATGGTCTCCCCGGCATCGTGGGCCGCCACCTGGCCCGCTGGTGCCGCAGCCACGAAGAAGCGCGTGTCGTAGCGACGGGGTGCGCCCCGGGGGGTGATCCAGTGGGCGAAGTAATGGATGTCGCCGACGGTCAGTCGCAGGTGCTCGTCGCGGCAGAGGTCGAGAAACCGGCGCGTGCCCTTGTTGACGGCGACCCGCTCGGCGGCGAAGCGCGCCTCTTC
The DNA here is from genome assembly GCA_036509775.1 of Acidimicrobiales bacterium. Lineage (GTDB taxonomy): Bacteria > Actinomycetota > Acidimicrobiia > Acidimicrobiales > RAAP-2 > Bog-473. The sequence continues at coordinate 4,538 of DATCEZ010000224.1, read as the reverse complement.
CTCCGCACTGCCGGCCAGGAGGCCGGGGCCGTCCTCACGCCGGGCCAGGAGGAGGCCCGCCTCCTCGAAGGTCTCGCGGACGACGGCGACCCAGTAGGCGAGACCGCCCGACTCGAAGCCCAGCAGGGCGCTGGCCCCGGCGTCGGTCCGGCCGGCGCAGATGGCCTCCGCCTCGGCACCCCCGTCCAACAGGTCGACGGCCCCGCCGGGGAACACGTACGCCCCGCCCACGAAGTCCGAGCGGAGGTTGCGCCGCACCATGAGCACCTCGAGGGTGGTTCCGCCCGAGGGCTCGGGCGCATCGCGCACCAACATGACCGTGGCGGCCGGACGGATCTCCACGGGGGCCGGGCCGGACGCGTCCGCCGCGGCCGCCGATGGAGGCGGAGCCGATGGAGGGGGAGCCGATGGAGGCACGCCGGAGAGGGTACCGGCAGCAGGAGGCGGCGCCCCCGGAAAGGGCGCACCCCTTGGCTAACCTGACCCGGTCCATGAGCCAGCCTGTTCCCGAGCCCGCGTCGGCGCCCACCCTGCGCCACATTCCGCGCCGCTACCTCGCTCTGGGGCTGATCATCGTGGCCATCTGCCTGCTCGGCGCGCTGATCCTGGTGCGGGACAACTCGGGCCCGAGCACCACCTCGACGGTGGAGACCTTCAGCCCTGCGCCGTCGTCGCTGCTCTCGACGATCTCGTCGGTCCCGGCCTCGGTCTACGACGCCGTCGGGGTGAGCTCCCCGGACAACCCGGTGCAGCCGCTGCAGCCGGCCGGCAACGGCAGCGCTCCGCTGTGGCAGGCCACGGTCGGCGGCGACGCGCCTCTACCGGTGGTGTTCTTCTACGGGGCGGAGTTCGCGCCGTACGCTGCCGCCGAGCGCTGGCCCCTGATCATGGCGCTGTCCCGCTTCGGCACCTTCAACCAGCTCGGGCTCATGCAATCGAGCGCCACCACCGCGTTCGCCGATCTGTCGACGTTCACCTTTTGGAACACGTCGTCCACACAGTCGTACACGAGCAAGTACCTCATCTTCGAGTCCGTCGAGCGCTACAGCTCACTCAACCCGACCGGGGGCCGCTATCTCCGCCTGCAGGCGGCGAACGCCCGCCAGGCCGCGGCGATCGCCAGCTACGGCGCGAGCCCGAACACGTTCGCGTTGACGGACGTGGCCAACCGATTCGTCCTCAACGGAAGTAGCTTCGCTCCCGGCGTGCTGTCCGGGCTCACACAGAGCCAGATCGCCGGGAACCTCGCCACGCCGGCCAGTCCACTGACCCAGGCCATGGTGGCGGCGGCCAATGAGATCACGGCCGGCATCTGCGCGGTCGACGGCGACAAGCCGGACGCGGTGTGCGAGAGCAAGGGCGTCCTTGCGGCCGATCAGGCATTGAAGATCACGCCTCCGCACTGAGCCGGCGGCGGCGTGTGTCGTACGACTGGCTCAGCTGGCCCGACGGTCGAGCATGAGCTTGCGCTCCATTTCGTTCATGCCGCCCCAGATTCCGTGCGGCTCGCGAATCCTTATGGCGTACTCGAGGCAGTCGCCGCGCACGCGACACTCGTCGCAGATGGTCTTGGCCCGCATTTCGCGCGAGGCCTTCTCCTCCTTGCGCTCGGCATGCGATGGCGGGAAGAACACCGCAGATTGCGGTCCCCGGCACGCTGCCTTCAACTGCCACATGTCTTGTCCCTGGTGCATCAAAACCCCCCGATAGGGCACATCGGATCCCCCCGACTAGGTCAAGCTACCGCCGGGGGTGGGCGCTTTCAAGGGGCGTGACCAGGATCTTTGGCCAGCGATCGATCAGCGGTCGTGGCCCGGCCGCTACGCTCGGCCCAGCATGGACGTGGGTACCTTCTGCGCACAGAGCCACGTCCTCGTCATCGCCGGCAAGGGTGGCGTGGGCAAGACGACCATGAGTGCGGCCCTGGCCAAGATGGCCGCCGGAGCGGGCAAATCGGTGCTCATCGTCGAGCTCGAGGGCAAGTCGGGCATTACCGCCGCCTTCGGCCGCCACGGGGACCTGGGCTACGAAGAAGTCCTGCTGGCGCCGGCCGGACCCGGGGGCGGAGGCTCGGTCCGGGCCCGCCGGCTGACCCCCGACGACGCCCTGGTCGAGTACCTCGAGGACCATGGCCTGAAGCGGGTCTCGAAGCGGCTGGCGCGCTCGGGGATCCTCGACGTGGTCTCGACCGCCATCCCGGGCATCCGGGACGTGCTGGTCCTCGGCAAGGTCAAGCAGCTCGAGCGGGACCGCGCCGCCGACCTGATCCTGGTCGACGCCCCGGCGACGGGTCACGCCATCACCTTCCTCACCTCGGCCAGTGGCATGGTCAGCGCGGCGAGGGGCGGGCCGCTGCGCACCCAGGCCCAGGACGTAGTCGAGCTGCTGAACGACCCCGCCCGCTGCCGGGTGCTCCTGGTCACCCTGCCCGAGGAGCTGCCGGTCTCCGAGACCATTGAGTCCGCCTTCACCCTGGAGGACAAGGCAGGGGTCCAGCTGGGCCCCGTCATCGTCAACGCCTGTGACCCCGAACCGGTGGGGCTCGAGCGCCCTGCGGCGGAGGTGGCGGCGGCCGCCGGCCTGACCGTGGCCCCCGAGCACCTGGCCGCGCTGGAGGACGCCCGGACCTTCCGGCTGGCCCGCCACACCGTCTCGGCCGAGCAGATCGAGCGGCTGCGGCGGGACCTCCCCCTGCCTCACCTGCTCGTGCCCGCGCTCGACGCGGAGGCCATCGGCCCCGCCGAGACCGAGGTCCTGGCCGCTGCGCTGGCGGACGCCGTGGCGGCGCTCGTGGACGAAGGGGCATCGTGAGCATGCCTGCGGGGGGCGCTGAGGGAGCGGAGAGTGGCGAGGCCGCTGATGGCGGGAAGGCGGCCACGCGGCCGGTGGCGACCCTGCCCGAGCTCGTGACCGAGCGGTCAGTCGTGGTCTGCTGCGGCTCGGGTGGCGTCGGCAAGACCACCGTCTCGGCCACCATCGCCCTGGCGGCGGCCCGGGCCGGGCGGCGCTCCTGCGTCGTCACCGTCGACCCGGCGCGGCGGCTGGCCGATGCCCTGGGCGTGGAATCGCTCCCCAACACGCCCTCGGAGGTCCAGGGCGACTGGCCCGGCCATCTGTACGCGCTGATGCTCGACTCCAAGGGCACGTTCGACGACCTCGTGCAGCGCTACGCGCGGACGCCGGAGCAGGCCGAGTCGATCCTGGGCAACCGGCTCTACCAGAATCTCGCCGGCGCACTCTCGGGCACCCAGGAGTACATGGCCATGGAGAAGCTCTACGAGCTGGTCCATTCCGAGGAGTTCGACATCGTGGTCGTCGACACGCCCCCGACGCGCAACGCGCTGGACCTGCTCGACGCGCCTCGCAGGCTGACCCGCTTCCTCGAGAACCGGCTTTTCCGTGCGCTGCTCGTGCCGACGCGCATGTCACTGCGGGCGGTCGGCGTGGCGACCCAGGCGCTCCTGCGGACGATCTCCAAGGTGGCGGGCGCTGAGATCGTGCAGGACGTGGTCGGCTTCTTCCAGGCCTTCGAGGGCATGGAGGACGGGTTCCGCAGCCGGGCCAGCGCGGTGCACGAGCTCCTGGCCGACCCGGCGACGGCCTACGTCCTGGTGACCTCGGCCCGCCCCGACGCCATCACCGAGGCCGGCTTCTTCGCCGGGAAGCTGGCCGAACGGGACGTTGCCGTCGCCGCCCTGGTGGTGAACCGCATTGCGCCTTCTTTCGGCGACGCCGAGTCCGAGTCGCCGTCGGGCGCGCCCGACCTCGCTGCGCTGGAGGCCAACCTGGCGGCGCTGGACGCGCGGGCAGAGCGGGAGGAGGGGGCGTTCTCCGGGCTGGCCGCGCAGGTGGCGCCCGCCCCCGTCGGCCGGATCCCGTTGTTCGGCGACGACGTGCACGAGCTCCTCGGGTTGCAGCGGGCGGCCGACCAACTCTTCCGCTGAGCATCCGGCCGGTTTTCGGCGTCCGTGGCGGGTCCGATAGTGTCCCCGCGGTGCAGACCATCCTGGTCGCCAGCGACGCACCCACGCTCCGCGCGGACGTGGAGGCGGTCATCAGCGGGCCCGACATTGCAGTGCGCGCCGTGACCTCGGGACCCGAGGTGGTGTCGTTCGTGGCCGAGGAGTCGCCCGACCTGCTCATCGTCGACATGCAGATGGGCAATATGGGCGGCATGGCCGTGTGCCTGGAGCTGCGCCTGCAGGAGTCCTACGACGCGCTGGACCACGTGTCGGTGCTCATGCTGCTCGATCGCCGACCCGACGTCTTCCTCGCCCGCCGATCCGACGCCGAGGGCTGGCTGGTCAAGCCGCTCGACCCGCTGCGACTCCGGCGCGCCGTCGCCGCGCTGCTCGACGGCGGCACCTTCGCTGACGACTCGTTCACGCCCGTACCGGTGCTGGTGGGCGGCGGACCCCAGCTGCAGGCGGGACCCGAGCCGCGTCCCTAACGCGGCGCCGCCGTGTCGCAACGATCACGACGACTGTGGCGGCGCTCGATCGGCGCCGACGAGCCCGGTGGAGCGGAACACCTGAGCC
>DATCEZ010000223.1:0-8622 GCA_036509775.1 Acidimicrobiales bacterium | reverse complement strand
CGGGAGACCACGACCTCGGCCAGCTTCTTGGGCTCACCGTTGATTTCGCGGCCGCCGATCAGCGACTGCTCCGTCGTCATCGGCATGAGGATCGGATACTCCCCCAGCCGGTCCTCGTGGCGCGCCTGCACGCCGATCCACCCGGCCCCGAAGACCGGCAGCCCCGGCATTTCGACCCTGGTGATGGTGATGCGCACCAGCGGCTCGGGCCCCGGTTCGAGGGGCGGCGGCAATATGGCCGCAATGATGTCGGGGTCGGTCTCGTAGACGGCAGTGACCGCCTCGGACCAGATGTCGGCCTTCTTGGCCTCCATCTCGCGGTTCACCTGATTGGCTCGGGCGCCGTAACGGACCGTCATGGATGCTCCTCTCTACCTCTCGGTCACCAGGCACGCAGGATCTGCGTGGGGTCGAACGCGTTGCAGGTCGTCGTGGTCGGCCAGTTCTCCGGCGTCAGCCGCTGGGCGACGTCAGCCACCGGCGGCCCGATCCGGTCCCCGATCGGCTTGAGCCGGTCGAGGTCGAACCCGTAGAACGACGCCGCCGTCGACTCCACCATGGCCCGCACCTCGGGCTCGCTGAAGTCGGCGAACGCCACCCGCAGGGCTTCGGTCGTGTAGGGATAGCTGCCTTCGGAGTGCGGGTAGTCCGCCCCCCACATGACGTGTGCAATGCCGAGATCCCGGCACAGGGGTGCCTCGCTCGGGCGCAGGAAGCTGGCGCCTATCCAGAAGTTGCGGGCGAAGTACTCGGTCGGCGTCATCGTCATTTTGGCGGCGGCCGCACCGAAGAACCTCGCCTCGGCCGCGTTGGCCATGGTCATGCGGCCGTAGAACCAGTCCAGTGTCTCGAGGCCCCGGGGCAGCCAGGCCACCCCCTGCTCGGTCACCACGAAGCGCAGCGTCGGGTGGCGCTCGAGCACGCCGGAAAAGATCAGGTGCCAGACGGAGCGGTGGCTGAACCAGGGGATCTCAATGAGCATCATGGCCCGGGCCGCTTCGTGCTCGCCGTAGTCCGGGAGCGCGCTGCCGCCGTGGATATTGATCGGCACGTCGAGGTCGGCACAGACCTGCCACAGCGGCTCGTAGTGGTCTTCCCACAGCGGCGGCAGCTCGGAGTTCGGCGGGATGGACGGCAGCAGAATGCCGCCGAAGGGATCGAAGGTCTCAGCGGCCCAGCGCACCTCTTCGACTGCGTCCGCCATGTCGTTGGCGAAGACCTGAATGATGCCGGCCCGCCGGCCCGGCGTGGCGGCGCAGAAGTCGGCCAGCCAGCGGTTGTGGGCCTGCACGCCGGCCCAGCGGCGGTCATAGTCCTCGGCCGTCGGGGGCAGGGCGACCAGGTTCCCCTCGCTGAAGAAGGGGGGCACGGTGTTCGGGAAGAGCACCTCGGCCGCGATGCCGTCCGACTCGGTCTCGGCCAGACGCCGCGCGCTGTCCCAGTTGCGGTAGGCGATGGGCGCCAGCAGGTCGGCGAACGGATTGACGTACTCGGCGGCCCAGGCGTCGAACTCGTCGTGCCACCGGCTGGCCAGATAAGGCCGGTAGTCCTGAATGTCGCCGCCGGCGTGACCGTCGGCGGAAATGATGGTGTAGCGGTCGGACGCAGACACGGTGGCCGTCATCAGGTGAGTGCCGCCGGGGGCAACTGCCCGGCTCCGATGGCGTCGGCCCGGCGGTGCAGCATTTCGGCCGCCTCCTCGAGCCCGTACCCGATGATGAAGTCACCCCGCTTGACCCCGTCGACGCAGAAGCGCCCCAGCTTTTTGAGATCCATGACCTCGACGGTCCGGCCGCCGGATTCGAGCTGCTGCCGGAACTCCTCGAAGGTGGTGCCGGGCGCCGGGGGGCGCGGCCGCGTCCGCTGCAGGGCCTCGGGACGGTTGCGCTGGGCGGTCCACAAGCCCGTGTCGAGCAGGCCCCCCGAGGGATAGAAGACGGCAGCCCGAAGCTCGGTGCCGGCGGAGATGAGCTGGTGGGCCAAGGCCTCGGTCAGGCACGAGATGGCCGCCTTGCTCGAGGCGTAGATCGACGCGTACGGGACCGGGGCGATGCCGCCGTCCGTGCTCGATGTGTTGATCACGACGCCGGGCTCCCCCGAGGCGATCATGCGCGGCACGAACGAGAGCATGCCGTTGGCCACGCCGAAGACATTGACCGAGAAGCACCACGTCCAGTCGTTCGGTTCCTGCTCCCAGGGCCGCCCGCCGCCGCCCGACGTGACCCCGGCGTTGTTGAAGAGGAGATGGCACGCGCCCTCGTTCCCGAACACGTCTTCGGCCAGCGCCTCGACCGAAGCCGCCGACGAGACGTCGGTCACGACGCCCCGGACGCTGCCGAGGTCGGACAGCTCCTTCAGCGCGACCTCCAGCACCGGCGCCTCGACATCGGCGATGACGACGCGGGCTCCGTCCTGCAGCAACGACTCTGTGATGCCGCGGCCGATGCCCGCTGCTCCCCCGGTGACGACGGCAACCTTGCCGTTCAGATCATCCAACGTGTGCCCCCACTTTTCTGACGCCCCGTCAGCTGCCCACCATAACTCCTGGGGGCCGGACGATTCAGCCCCAAAATCGCAACTCCGGGCGAATCACACAATCCTGTCAATCCCCTGTGTCAGCTGATCGGTTGCAGTATCGTCGGAGCACTGACCAGAGACATGGAGGTGGCGACCGTGCGACAACGATCGAGGTGGGTGGGAATCGGTGCCGGGGTACTCGGGCTGACATTGGCGCTGGCCCCGCTGACGGCGGCCTCCGCCAAGAGCACCAAGGGGTCGGCGCCCCACAGCGCCATGTGCAAGACGGTCAAGTCCGAGCAGGGCGGTTCGTCCGCGGCGTCAAGTGCCATTGAGAAGGCCATGACGTCGGGGAACTACGCCGCCGCCAAGCAGGCGTTGCTCAACGCCTTCAACGTCGACTTCAACCAGGTACAGAAGGCTCTGAGCGTGATCAAGGGCGCCCCGCCCAAGGTCCAGGCCGCCTTCAAGGACCTGCTCTCGTACGTCAAGCAACTCCGGACGGCGATTCAGAACTCCACCAGCACCACGAGCCTGCTCGCGGCCTTCGAGACCCTGGCCAAGAATCCGAAGCTCGAGACCGACGGCTTGACGATCTCGAATTGGTACACGTCGGTCTGCGGCGGGACCTTGACGACGACCCCGACGACGGTGGCCTCTCAGTAAGACCCACTGCCGGAGAGGCCGGTGGCCGAGAAACCGCCAGCGCTCCGCGTCGAGCGGCCGGAGGAAACCCGGCCGCTCGACGAGATGACCATGGCCCGGGCCTGGCTCCAACACCTGCGCGACAGCGCCATCTTCAAGGTCGAGGGCCTCAATCCGACACAGCTGCGCTGGCAGCCCGCCCCGGCGGCCAACTCGCTCGGCGTCCTAGTGGTGCACCTCGGCTACACCGAGCGGCTGTGGCTCCGGGCGATCTGTGCCGGTGAGCAGATGGACATGGCCTGGAGGGCCCGGATGTTCGACCTCCCCGAAGGCTGGGGCGCCGACGAGGCCGTGGCGTTCTTCCGGGAGGAGAGCAGGCAGGCCGACGCCGTCCTGGAGCAGATTTCGTCCTTCGACCTCCCCTCCCTGGGCGACTTCCGGCCGACGACCTTCCGCTGGGCCGTGTTCCACCTGATTGAGGAGGCGGCCCGCCATGTGGGGCACATGGACATCACCCGGGAGCTCCTCGACGGGAGCACCGGCCGCTGAAACCTCACCCGCGCACCACAGGGCCCCTTCCGCGTGCGATTCTTGTAGGTGAGACAGCCGGTACCGTGCTGAAAGGGACCCGACGTCCCTTGGGGCCATGCGGGACCGCATAATTGGCGGAGTTCAAGTTCGGGGCGTGGGAGGTCGAGAAAACGGCCATGGACGTGCAAGCCGACGAGGCGAGGCTCAAGCCTGACCCGTTCACCACGGCCGTCGTCGAACGGACGGTGGCGGACAGCCAGGGGCAGCTCTTCGGCGACGCCCACCCGACGTACGCCGACACGGACAAGATCCCTGCCGTCGGCCGTGGCACCGCTTCGCCCGGCCCGGCCCGTTGGCTGCGGGTCCTGGTGGTCCTCGTGGCACTGGTCGTGGTCGCCGCCGGGGCGACGCTCGGGCTCGTGAAGGCCGGTGTCATCGACAAAAGCGGGACAAATAACCACGGCTCGACGAACACGACGCAGCATCACGCTGCGACAGTACCGAAGGCACCGCTGGTGACTCCGGTCTCGGCCGGGAACGGCACGGCTACCTACAAGGTCGACATCGCCGCCTACGCCGTGACCGTCGTCACGACGACCGGCCGCTCCTGGGTGAGCATCGGCGCCACGGGACAACACCCGGCCTTCGCCGGCATCTTGAACCCCAACAGCTCCCAGAAGGAGCTTCTCCTCGGTCCCGCCACGATCGACATCGGAGCGGGTGGGACGAAGGTGATCGTCACGTCGAACCGGCGGACCCAAACCCTGACCCCGGTCTCGGCTCCCTTCAGTTACTCGTTCGTCCTCAAGAACTAAGCCGCGGCCAGGAGCACGGCCCGCCCCTCGGCGTGGGTGAGGCCCTCCGCCAAGGGGCGGGTAAACGCAACTGACACCCAAATGATCCTGCCACCCCCCGGTGCAGGCCTTCAGGAACGCAGGTGCCAGGTCGATGCCTGAGCGTGTTCACGCATGCTTCGGCCTCTCTGGCCCGACTGAGCCTCGGCGGGCTCGCCCTCCTCACCCTCGGACTCGGCAGCGCGTCGGTGGCCGATGCCGGCACCGCCGGCGCCCAGAGCACCACCTCCTCGACCGGAATTCCGTCGGACAACTACTGGTTGGCCGATGCCCAGGGCGCCGTGTGGAACTTCGGCAACGCCGCTGCCCTCGGTTCGGCGGCGTCCCTGCCCCTCAACCACCCGATCGTCGGCATCACCGCCACCAAGGACCACCAGGGGTACTGGCTCGTGGCCTCCGACGGGGGCATCTTCTCCTACGGGGACGCCACCTTCTACGGCTCCACCGGCTCCATCGCGCTGAACAAGCCCATCGTGGGCATGACGGCCACGCCGGACGGCAAGGGCTACTGGATGGTCGCCTCAGACGGGGGCATCTTCTCCTACGGCGACGGCGCCTTCGCCGGCTCCACCGGTTCCATCCGCCTGTCCCAGCCCATCGTCGGCATGGCGGCCACGCCGGACGGCAAGGGCTATTGGATGGTGGCCGCCGACGGCGGCATCTTCAACTACGGCGACGCCGCCTTCGCCGGCTCCGCCGCCGGAGGACCCGGCCTCGACCCGGCCGAAAGGGTCGTCCCGACCTCGTCGGGCCACGGCTACTGGGTGGAGGAGCAGGACGGCACGGCGTACCCCTTCGGCGACGCCGTCGGCGCGCCCCCGACCGAAGCGCTGCTGTTCACGCCGGCCACCCCCGGGGACAAGGCTGTCCTCTACGCCTTCGCCCAGCTCGGCAAGCCCTACATCTGGGGCGGCAACGGGCCGGTGGGTTATGACTGCTCGGGCCTTGCGTTGGCGGCGTGGCAGAGCGTCGGCGTGGGCTTCGCCCGCGTCTCCGACGATCAGTACCACACGGCTGGTCAGCCGGTCGCGCTGAACTCGCTGTCAGCCGGAGACCTCGTGTTCTGGGGTACCAGCCAGACCGACTGGACCACCGTGTACCACACCGCGATCTACGTCGGCGGTGACCAGATCGTCGAGGCGACGGGCGATCACGTCCAGCTGAACTCGCTCGGCCAATGGGGCACGGGCGATCTCATGTCCAACGGGCGCCGCCCGTAGCCTCGGACCGACCGGTCGAGAGCCGGGGAGGCGAGCGATAGCCTACCCCCGCCCACACCGAAGTCGGGTGGCGCGCCCTGCGGGCAGAGGGAGCCGATGACGCCAGAACGCGACAATGCGATGGACCACGTGGTGCTGGTGCTCTTCGAGAACCGATCGTTCGACAACCTGCTCGGACGCCTCTACGGGCCGGGCGACGTCGAGGCGTTCGAGGGGGTCATCGGCAAGGACCTCAGCAATCCCATTCCGCCCTGGGCCGAACACGGTACGGAGAGCGGGCTCGTCCCCTATGGGGTCTCCGACAACATGGATGCGCCGGATCCCGACCCGGGCGAGGAGTACCAGCACACCAATACGCAGCTGTTCAACCTGCTCGACGAGGCCAACCGCTTCAAGGACGCCGGCGACATGGTGGCGCCGCACAATGCACCGCCGGCGGGCACCCAGTCGACGATGGAGGGCTTCGTCACCGACTACATCAGCTTCCTGACCCTCGAGCTGGGTCGGCAACCCACCTACCAGGAATACAGCCAGATCATGACGGGCTACACACCCGAACAGGTCCCGGTGATCAGTGCGCTGGCGCGGGGTTTCGGGGTGTTCGACCACTGGTTCAGCGAGGTCCCGTCACAGACCCTGGCCAACCGCTCCTTCTGGACGGCTGGGACGTCGTCGGGCTTCGTGGTGAACCGGCCCGTCACCAACTTCATGCGGCACAACACGGCGGAGACGATCTTCAACCGTCTCGAACGCGTCGGGAAGACCTGGAAGGTCTACGTGCTCGAGCCCGACCCCATCTCCTTCACCGGATTCATCCACATGGAACGCCTGCGGGACCGCTTCGCCACCAACTTCGTGCCGTTCGCCGAGTTCGAGGCCGATGCCGCCGCAGGAACGTTGCCCGACTTCTGCCTCATTGAGCCCAACCTGCTGGCCGGTCATGGCGACTACCACCCGGCCTTCGGCCGTGCGCTGATAGCGGGCATCGACGTGGAAATCGATTCGCCCTCGTCGATCCTCGCCGGTGAGGCCTTCCTGGGGCGGATCTACGACGCGGTGCGTTCCGCTGCGTCAGAGAACGGATCCAACGCCTTCAACACCGTGCTGTTCGTCGGCTTCGACGAGCCGGGCGGTACCTACGACCATGTCCCCCCGGGGCCTGTGCCCGCCCCTGACCCCGATGCGTCAGAGGTACAGTTCGGGTTCGCCTTCGACCGCTCGGGCTACCGCGTGCCGGCTGTGATCGTCTCGCCGTGGGTGCCCGCAGGCTCCGTCTACACCGACGAGTACCGCCACACCTCGTTGATGGCGACGCTGCGCGAGGAGTGGAACCTGGGCGAGCCGTTCACCGCTCGCGAGGCCAGCGCACGCACCTTCGGGCGTCTCCTCAGCCTCGAGACCCCACGGCATCCCGAGACCTGGCCCGAAGTGGAGCCCCTCCCGGTCCCGCCATTCCAGGCGGAGCAGGTGAACACACTGCGCGCGCTGGGCACGCTGGGCCGCCACATGTGCCACGGGCTCTACGAGCACGCGCGTCACGACGACAACCTGCCTGACCCCCCAGCCACCGATCCCAAGGTCTCGCCCGCACTGGCCATCGACTTTGCCGTCCACCTCGGCGCCCGGCTGTTCCCAAGGCTCGCGGCTCGTCCCAGAGGGCACTGACACGGGGCAGCCGTCAGGAACGGCGGATCTGCCGCTCCGGATTCTCGGGGTCGACGCCCCAACTGGCGATCCACGTGGGTGTGATGCGGATGACCTCACGGCTCATGAACGCAACCGGCGGGTCGACATCGTCCAGCGCCACAGCCGTGCCGCGGATCTCCAGGCCCCGCACCGTCCACGGGTCCCGCGAGACGAGGTCGTCAACCACGAGAGCCACCTGGCCGTTGGCCTTCACGTTGCGGAACTTGCGGGTGGCGCCCATCGCACCGCCTCCGATGAGGATGTCGCCGGTCTCCTCGTCGAGGAATGCACCGACGGGGCTGTTCTGGGGCGCGCCGTTGGCGTCGACGGTGGCCAGACGTGCCAATGGCTGGCTCTGCAGGTACGCGCGCTCGGGCTCGGTCAGGGTGACGGTCATTGCTGCAGCGTACGAGTCCGAAAGCACGACGTGCCCACCCTTTCGGGGCGGTACGACTCGGGAGCACGCCGCGCCAGACCGCCGGAATTCCTTGAGACAAACAGCATCCACTCAGCCTGGATTCCGATACTGCCACCTGGGCGAGACTCCTTAAGGGTCGCACCACCCGTGTCGATATCAACACCATGGGGAATCACCCGGAGACGAACACTGCGTCACTCCGGTCACGGATTTCGGGCGCGCGACGGAAAAGGGCAGGAGACGAGCAGGGTTTCACACTGATGGAACTTCTCATCGTGATCGTCGTCCTGGGCATCTTGGCCGGGATCGTCGTCTTCTCTCTGACCGGGGTGAGCGCCCAGGCGGCGGTGGCAGCATGCAAATCGGACGCCTCCACGGTCCAGACCGCCGTGGCCGCCTACGAGGCCAAGAACAGTGGCACCGCTCCCACGAACATCAACCAGTTAACGCCGGATTATCTGCATTCGACGCCGTCGAGCCCCGACTACGCCATCACCGTCGTCAACGGCACAGTGATGGTCGCAGCGCCCACGTCAGCCACTGCGATCGCCTCCGACACGACGCCGAATCCCTGCACCAATGCGGGGAGCTCCGGCGGGGCGCAGCAGGCTGCCGCAGCGACCTCGACCACCAACCCCGCTGCGGCCGCGGCCGGTGGCGGGGCGACGACAACGACGACCACGGCCCCTGCGACCACCACCACTGTCGCGCCGACCACCACCACAGTTGCTCCCACCACCACCACGACCAC
>DATCEZ010000222.1:0-15486 GCA_036509775.1 Acidimicrobiales bacterium | reverse complement strand
TCGTCCTCGCGCTGTCGACGAACACCTGGCACGCCTACAACGACTTCGGCGGACCGAACCTGTATACCGGGGGGACCCACGTCGCCCTGCAGCGGCCGATGGCAGCGGGCTACCTGTACAAGCCGCCCGGGAAGGGCCGGCGCGTCACGGGCACGGGCTCGCCCGACCCGCAGAACGCCGCCCACGTCGGTTACGTCGCGATCAACCACCTGTCGGGCTACGCCGGATCCGCGGGCTGGCCCGACTGGGAGCTGCCGTTCATCGAATGGGCTGAGCGGCAGGGATTCGAGATCGGCGTCTGCACCAATGTGGACCTGGCGGAGCACCCCGAGGTCCTGGACGGCGCCGGTCTGTATCTCTCGGTCGGGCACGACGAGTACTGGTCCAAGGGCATGCGGGACACCGTGGAGGCCTTCGTCGCCCGCGGCGGGAACGCCGCCTTCTTCTCGGGGAACACGTCCTTGTGGCAGGTGCGGATGGAGGGAGACGACCACGACGTCATGGTCGGGTACAAGGCGTTCTTCAAGAACGACCCGCTGCTGGGAACGGCGCGGGAGGCGGAGGTGACGACGTTCTGGTCCGATGTCGTCGTCGGCCGACCCGAGAACGCCATGACAGGCGTCTCCTTCACCCGCGGGGGGTACCACCGCATCGGGCGCAACGTGACCTCGGGTCTCGGCGGCTATACCGTGCACCGCGCCGGGCACTGGATCTTCGACGGCACCGGCGTCGGCTACGGCGACGTGCTCGGTGCCTCGGCGACCGTGGTGGGCTATGAGTGCGACGGGTGCGAATTCACCTACCGGGACGGGTTGCCGTACGCGACCGGTGAGGACGGCACGCCGTCGACCTTCGAGATCCTGGGCACGTGCCCGACGCAGCACTTCACGCGCGAGACGGCGCCGCGTCCGCCCAAACCCGGAGAGCCCAGCGAGTTGGAATACATCGCGTCACGGGTCTTCGGGACGCGTGAGCCCGAGGCGATGGAACGGATCCGCCACGGGCACGCCGTCCTGGGTGCCTTCACCAACGACGCCGGTGCGACGGTGCTCACCTCGGGATCGACGGACTGGGCGCACGGGCTGGCGGCGCGTGACCCGCAGATCGAACAGATCACACGGAACGTGTTGACCCGCCTGGGGTAGTGCCGGTCAGGCCGGGGTGACCTCAATGAGGACGTCGCCGTTGGGCAGCATGCGAGCCTCGTCGCCGGCCGCCAGCACAATCGTCGTGAACCGGCTCTGGACCAGGGCGGGGCCGGCGATCGGGGCGCCGGGATGGAGCACGTCGCCGTCGTAGACCGGGACGTCGTCGTGCCAGGCCTCACCGGTGAAGACGCGGCGGCGGCCGATCGGCTCGGTGACGGGTTCCTCGTCCAGCACCAGCTCCGACGGCTGGTCGACCAGCCCGGTGGCCAGCAACCGGACGCCGCGCACGACCGGCTCCTGCGAACGGGCTTCAATGAGCCGGGCCTCCTCGTTGCGGCGATGGAACTCGCTGACGGCGGCCTCCAGCGACTCCTGGCTGATGGGGCTCCCGGCGGCCTTGTCGATGGGGATCGCCACGTCGAAGGTCTGTCCCGGGTACACCAGGTTGATCCGCCATTCGTAGACCCGGCGCTCGGGCGGAATGCCCGCCGCCTGGAGGGCGTCCTCGGCCGAGGTCATGAGCTCCTCCGCCAACTCGCTCAGCCTGCCGAGGTCGATCGTCCGCCAGTCCCCCTGCAACGTCCTGGCCTCGTCGATGACGTGGTTGGCGGTGAGCAGGCCGAGCGCGGAGAAGGCCGGCGCAGCCCGGGGGATGAGGACGCGACGCATGCCGAGCAGCGCGGCGTGACGGGCGGCGTGGACGGCGCCCATGCCGCCGAAGGCGACCAGGTCGAGTTCGCGCGCGTCGGCACCGGCGAGGGAGAGGATGCGGCGGACGGCGTCGCACATGTGGGCATCGATGATGGCCACGGTGGCCACCGCGGCCTCCTCTGCATCGAGGCCGAGCGGCTTGCCCACGGTGGCCAGGGCCTGGCGCGCCCCGTCGAGGTCGAGGTCGAGCCGTCCGCTCCAGAAGGCAGCGGGGTCGAGGCGGCCCAGGACCAGGTCGGCGTCGGTCACGGTGGCCTCGGTCCCGCCGCGCCGGTAGCACACCGGGCCCGGGATGCTGCCCGCCGATTCGGGTCCGACGGTGAGCGAGCCAGCCCGGTTGCGGCTCAGCGAGCCGCCGCCGGCTCCGATGGAGTGCACGTCGACCATCGGCAGGGCGATGCAGTAGCGGTGCCGCCAGTTCCAGTCGGTCTTGACCTCCGGCCTGCCGCCGCGGATCAGGCAGACGTCGTAGCTGGTGCCGCCCATGTCGACGCTGACGACGTCGCCGAGGCCCGCCGCCGCGGCCGCGCCCGCCGCCGCGACGACACCGCCTGTCGGCCCGGAGCTGATGGTGGCGAGTGGCCGTGTCTTGGTCGCCCTGGGGGTGGCCACGCCGCCCGAGCTGGTGGCGAGGAGAAGCTCTTCTGAGAACCCGGCGTCGCGCAGCCGCTCCTCCAGGCGATCGAGGTAGCGCACGATGGGCGGTCCCACGAATGCATTGACGAGGGTGGTGGACGTCCGCTCGAACTCAGGCGGCTTCGGCCACACCTCGTGGGAGAGCGAAATGAGCTCGACGTCGGGGTACTCGTCGAGGATGATCTCGCGGGCCCGCAGCTCGTGGCTCGGGTTGAGATAGCTGTGCAGGAAGCACACGGCGATAGAGGTCACGCCGAAGGCCCGCAGGCGCGCCGTCGCCTTGCGCACGCCCTCCTCGTCGAGCTCGCGGTCGACGGTGCCCTCACTCGTGACGCGTTCGTCCACCTCGAGCCGTACGCGGCGGCGGGCGATGGGCTCCGGCGCCGGGTAGCTGGGGTCCCAGATGTCCTCTTTGTAGCAACGCCTCATTTCGATTTCGTCCCGGAAGCCCTCGGTGACCAGCAGGCCGGTGGGGGCGCCTGTCATCTGAATCATGCTGTTGTCCGCCGCCGTGGTGCCGTGCACAACCGACGCGGTTCGCCCCAGCAGCGCCGCGGCGTCGGCCAGGTTCTCCGCCTCAGCCAGGCGGGCGATGCCGGCCAGGACGCCGTCGGACTGGTCCTCGGGGGTCGTGGGCGTCTTCTCCAAGACGATGGAGCCGTCCGGTCGGAGCAGGACGCAGTCGGTGAAAGTCCCGCCGACGTCGACCCCGATGCGGTAGCGGTCGTTGTTCACGCCCCACCCTCCTCGGACCGGTCCGCCCTGAGCCGCTTGGTGGCCTCGTAGTCGATGGCGAGGTCCATGGCCTCGAGCGTGCCCGTGATGATGACGCCATAGTCACGGTGCGCCCCCTCCACCGACACGTACTCGTCCCAGATGTCGTCGAGCACGGCTTCGACATCGCGCTCGAGCGGGTCGCCCCAGCCGCCGCCTCCACCGAAGTCGTAGACCAGTTGGTCGCCGGTTTCGAGCAGATGCGCGGTGACGACAGGGGAGACCCTGACCTCGCGCTCGGTCCCCTTGCTGACGAAGCAGATGTCGGGGCTTCCCGACAGCCCACCGGCGATCCCGGGGTGGATGTGGCGCTGGTTGACGCAGTACTGGCTGATGGAGGTCGGCGTGCGCGCCTCCTTAATGAAGTGACTGCCGCAGCCGCCCCGGAATTTTCCGGGCCCACCCGAGTCGGTCAGGTAGTTGCGGCCTCGCAGTATGTGCGGGAACAGCCGCTCGTTGAGCTCGGCGGACGCCTTGATCAGGTTGCCCATGGCGGGGGCGAGAGCGCCCCAGCCGTCCACGCCGTCGACACCGTTCACCCAGCCGGCGCTGACTTCGCCACCGTGGTCGAAGAACGACTGGCCCGTGCGCGGGTCGACCTCCCCCCACATCTGGCGCGGGCTGCCGAACTTGTAGGTCTGGGGTGCGCAACGCTCCGGAATGATCTGGGACATGGCGACCGCAATGGCGTCACCGACCTCCACGCCCGGGTGGTGCGTGCCCGAACTGACCGGCTTCGGCTCCTCGGGGTTGAGGCAACAACCGAGCGGGACGCGGAGCTCCACGCAGTCGAAGAACCCCTCGTTCTTCGGGATGGACGGGTCGACCAGGCTCGCCAGCTGGGCGATGGCGTTGCCCCGGGTGTTACCGAAGGTGGACCAGCCCGAAATGTACGGCCGGGTATCGGACCCTTCGAAGTCGAGGATGAGCCGGTCTCCCTCGACTGTCACGGCGATATGGACGTGCAGGTCCTGATTGCCCTGCGGGTCGCTGTCGACGTAAATGTCCGCCTCGTACGTCCCGTCCGGCCAGCCCGCGATCTCTTCGGAGAACCGGCTGCGGGCGTCGTCGATCGTGTGGGTGACGGCGGCCCGAACAGTGTCGGCGCCCCAGTGGGTGGCCAGCTCCTGCAGTCGGGCCGCACCCAGCTGGGCCGCTCCGACCTGGGAGCGGAGGTCGCCGATGAATCCGGCCAGCCGGTTGTTGGCCCGCATCGTCAGGATCACGTCCCGGCGCTCGTGTCCGCCGTCGATGATCTTCAGCAAGGGATAGCGCGTGCCCTCGCTGTACACGTCCTTGGCCATGGTGTTATAGCCGCCGGGCATGGCACCGCCGGTGTCCCCGTGGTGACACTGAATGGAGGCGATGAGGAGCAGCTTCCCTTCGTCGTCGAAGACCGGAGAGAAGACGTTGAAGTCCGGGAGGTGCCCACCGCCGTGGTACGGGTCGTTGGCCACGATCACGTCGCCGGGCTTCAGCTCGTCGCCGAAGAAATCGATGGCGAAGCGGACCGGGAGGGTGCTCGACAGCATGAACTGGGGAATGCCGACCGAGAGCGCCGCCAGGCGGCCCTCGGCGTCGAGGATCGTGGCGTTCCGCTCATTGGACTGGTTCAGAATCGGCGTCGTCGCCGTGCGGGACACGTAGGTCGCCATTTCGAAGCAGACCGTCTCCATGGCCGATCTGATGACCTCTGCTGTGACGAGATCGATCTCGCTGGTCTCGGACATGGCTCCCCTTCAGGTCGTGTGCGTCTGTGCTGTTGCGCCTGAGTGGGTCGCTGCCCGCCGGCGCCCCACCCCACCAGAAGGGTACCCGAGCCGTTCGGGAGGACGAATCGGCCGACGGGATCGGCGGAGCCGACGAACCGGGCGCCGCGGATAAAGGCGGCGTGGCGGTGTCACGGGGCCGTCTCGAGCCCGGAAGCCGAGGTCAGAGGCTTCTCCCCCCCGGCCCGCACCAAGCTCTGGGAAAGGTGCCGCGGCGCCCCGAATTCGGGAACCAATGGTGACAGGGGGGCGTTGAAGTAGTTGGATACAGAGAGCTGCCAGTGGGTGGCAAAGGAGTTGAAATGAGCGACCGTTATCGCAAGGACCCCGAGGCCGTAGCGAAGCTGGGCCCGAGGGAGTACGCCGTCACACAGGAGGCCGCCACCGAGCCGGCCTTCGACAACGAGTTCTGGGACAAGAAGGAAGCCGGCATCTACGTCGACATCGTGTCGGGGGAGCCGCTGTTCGCCTCCCTCAAGAAGTTCGATAGTGGATGTGGCTGGCCGAGCTTCACCATCCCGCTGGACTCAGCCAACGTGGTCGAGCACCAGGACATCAGCCACGGCATGATCCGGACCGAGGTTCGCTCAGCCCACGGGGACAGCCACCTCGGCCACGTCTTCAACGACGGGCCCCCGGACGAGGGCGGCCTGCGCTATTGCATCAACTCGGCCGCGCTGCGCTTCGTCCCCTATGAGGATCTCGAGGCCGAGGGATACGGTCAGTACACGAAGCTCTTCGATGGAGGAGCGACCAAGGAGGAGGTGGCCCAGTCGTGAGTGCCACAACAGAGAAGGCCAGTCTGGCTGGCGGATGCTTCTGGGGAATGCAGGACCTCATCCGCAAGCGCCCCGGGGTCATCACCACCAGGGTCGGGTACACCGGGGGCGACGTGGCCAACGCCACCTACCGCAACCACGGGACCCACGCCGAGGCGATCGAGATCACCTTCGACCCGAGCGTGACCTCCTATCGGGACATCCTCGAGTTCTTCTTCCAGATCCACGACCCGACGACCAAGAACCGTCAGGGCAACGATGTGGGGCTGAGCTACCGCTCCGCGATCTTCTACGTCGACGACGAGCAGAAGCGGGTGGCCGAGGACACCATCGCGGATGTCGAGGCCTCGGGTCTGTGGCCCGGCAAGGTCGTGACCGAGGTCGTACCGGAGGGGCCGTTCTGGGAGGCAGAGCCCGAGCACCAGGACTACCTGGAGCACTACCCGAATGGGTATACGTGCCACTTCCCCCGACCGGGGTGGGTCCTGCCGCGGCGCAGCGACGCCCTGGCCGGGTAGGCCGCCGCCATGGACGAATCCATCAACCCAGAGGTCAAGCCCAGCGGTGACGGGTGCGTCGAGTGTCTCGCAACGGACGGGTGGTGGCTGCACCTCCGCCGTTGCGCGGCATGCGGCCACGTCGGCTGTTGCGACAGCTCGCCGAGCCAGCACGCCAGCCACCATGCCAAGCAGGACGGCCATTCCATCGTCCGGAGCTTCGAGCCGGGCGAAGACTGGTTCTGGGACTACGCGACCCAGGACTACTACGACGGGCCTCAGTTGGCGGCGCCGGAGCACCACCCGGTCAGTCAGCCCACCCCGGGCCCGGCTGGCCGGGTGCCGTCCGACTGGGAGCGCCACCTCCACTGAGGCGCCCGTATTCTCAAGACTGGTGAACGGCCGCGTCGGCGGCCGTTGACCGACAACGATCGGAGGTTTCCGTGCCCGCTGTCACCGTCACTGACCTGACCACGCTCCCCGCCGTTCCGGTATTGGACCGAGCGCAGGTTGCCGAGCGTCCGGTGCGCTCCGTCACGACCGCGCCCCGGGGCCTGGAGGGGGAGGGGTTCCCCGTGCGGCGCGCCTTCGCTGGCGTCAATCTGCAGGACCTCGATCCGTTCGTCCACATGGACCAGATGGGAGAGGTCGAGTACGCACCGGGGGAGCCGAAGGGCACGCCGTGGCACCCCCACCGCGGGTTCGAGACGGTCACCTACATGATCGACGGCACCTTCCAGCACCAGGACTCGCACGGTGGTGGAGGCGTCATCAGGGACGGTGCCACGCAGTGGATGACGGCCGGCAAGGGCATTCTCCACATTGAGACGCCACCCGAGGCGCTCGTCGTGGCCGGGGGCCTGTTCCACGGCATTCAGCTGTGGGTGAACCTGCCGGCGCGAGACAAGATGATCGAGCCGGCCTACCAGGGGCTCGAAGCCGGTAACGTCACTTTGCTGTCCTCCGCCGATGGCGGCGCACTGGTGCGGATCATCGCCGGCGACGTCGCCGGCCACCGCGGACCGGGGTCCACGCATACCCCCATGGCGTTCATGCACGCGTCCATCGCTCCCGGGGCCCTGCTCGAGCTCCCCTGGGATCCCGGCTTCAACGCGCTCGTCTATCTCCTGGCCGGCTCCGGCCGGGTCGGGAGCGACGGGCGACCGGTCGCCAGTGGGCAGCTCGTGACGTTCGGCGCCGGCGACTTCATCTCACTGCGCGCCGACGACGAGCAGCCTGGAGGAACGGACCATCTCGAGGCGCTGATCCTCGGGGGCCAGCCGATCGGCGAGCCGGTCGAGCACTACGGGCCCTTCGTCATGAACACGAAGGCTGAAATCGGCCAAGCCCTGGAGGACTTCGAGGCAGGCCGTCTGGGGACCATCCCGCCCAACGCGCTGATGCCCCACGTGCCCGACCCGGCCCCCGTGCGCACGGAGCGCTCCGGCATCTGAACGTGGCGCGGCATCAGCCGCCGCCGAGTTCAGTCGCAATACACAGCTGAACTTTGCCGATGATGGGAAGTGACAGGGCCGTCCGCTCGGGGTCGAGTGCGGGCCGCGCAATGTGCACCGGCGCACCGAATCCGGAAAAGCGCAGTGTGCCCGTGGAGGTGATGGAGCCGAGGGGTTCATCGGCGATGGAGGGGCTCTGCTTGACGGAAGAAGCCGGGACCTTGCCGCCGATGGAACTGTGCACGCGAACCTGTACGAGCCGCCCCGCGCCGTCGACCCAGACGGTGGCGCGCCCGAGCAGCGGCTTCCGCCGCGTGCCCTTGCGCGCTGGGCAGGGCGAGCTCGTGCTCGGTTCTACCTGCGTTTGGACGAGGTAGCGCGTCGTGGACACGCCGCTGACGGCGGCCGTTCCGAGCGGGGTCACCGTGAGAGCCGTGAACGGCCCACTGAGCGCCGAGAGGAGAGCACCGAAGACGCCGGAAGAGCCCAACCTGAGCTCGCCCCCATTGCGTTGGGTCGACTGCTTCGTCCAGATGTCCGGGAACCCCGGCACGCCGAAGTTCACGTAGTCGGACCGACCGATGACGATCTCCTCTTGTGTGGTCGTCTGGGACTGGGCGTGTGTCGGGCCACCGTTCTGCGAGGACCACTGCACTGTGCGGTCCGTTTCGCTGACCCGAAAGCTCCCCGTGGCGAAGTCGACCACCACTTCCCGAACCCGAGTCGCGCAGGTCCGTGTTGAGACTGGAGGCGACCGACGTCGAGTACAGGTGAGCCGTCCCGGCGGCCTTGGTGGTGGCGAGGACGCCGGTCAGCCACTGTTGCGCCTCGGGCCCGGCCAGAACCGTCGAACCCGTCGTCCCGGGGGATCCGGCTGTGCCGAGCGCAGCGCCCAGTCCAGCTCCGACGCCGATCAGGAGCAGAAGCGCCCAGGGGACAACTCGCCGCACCGCTGCGGCTCTGTCTTCAGCCCTGCGGCCGCAGGCCGTCTTCGATCATGACGAGCAACCGCTCGCTCTGATCGGGTGTCAGCGTGGTGCTCATGCACATCGACCCGAGCAGCTGCATGAGGTCCGCCGCGTCCATGTCCGAGCGGACCACGCCTGCGGCCTGGGCCCGGGTGAGCACAATGCCCAAGGCGCCCTCAATGCGCTCACGCGATGCCGAGCGCAGGGTCGGGTCCTTCTCGAACGCCTCGTGCAGCTCGTTCATGAAGCGCTTCTTGCCGGTCGCATAACGGACGAAGGCCTCGAGCCAGGCCACGAACGCAGGCCAGGGCTCGAGCTCGGCGCTCACCGTGTGCGCCACCGCCTCGAGTTCGTCGACGTCGTCGACGTAGACGGCCTCCACGACGTCGATCCGCTTGGGGAAGTGCCGGTACAGCGTGCCGATCCCGACACCCGCCTCCTTGGCGATGGCCTCCATGGATGCGCCGCCGCCCTCCTGGTCGAAGACCTGGCGGGCCGCGGTGACGAGAAGCTCGTAGTTGCGCTTGGCGTCGGCCCGCATGGGGCGTGCCGTCGCCGCCTCGGCCCCGTCCCCGCGCTCGACCGTCACCGTCTTCGGTTGCGCCGTCATCGTCCTGCGTTCCCTCCCCGGTCAGAGCCAGGCCAAAAAACACTCTTGCAAAGCGGAGGCACCCTCCGTATACTAACCGGAGGAAGCTTCCGCTTACCAGAATACCAGCGGAGAGATCGGAATCAAATGCCTTCTTCACTCACTGTCGCATCGCGTCCCGCGCCCGTCGGGGGACCGGTCGCCGGCCAGTCCGGCCGTCTCAAGAGCCTGCTCAGGACCCCTTCGGTGTTCCTGTTCGTCATTCTGGCGGCCCAGCTGATGGTGGTCCTCGACACCACCATCGTCAACGTCGCCCTGCCGCACATCCAAGAGGGACTCGGGCTCTCGGGCGGCGAGCTTTCCTGGGTCATCAACGCCTACCTGCTCACGTTCGGTGGGCTCCTGCTCCTCGGCGCGCGCTCGGGCGATCTGCTCGGCCGGCGCCGGACCTTCCTGGCCGGCATCGCCATCTTTACCGTGAGCTCGCTCTTCGGGGGGGTGGCCGTCTCAGGCTGGATGCTCCTGTCCGCCCGTGCCCTGCAGGGGGTCGGCGCCGCCCTGGCCGCACCATCTTCGCTGGCGCTCCTCACCACCATCTTCTCGGACGGTCCGCAGCGGGTCCGCGCTATCGGCCTCTTCACCACCGTGTCGGCCGCCGGCGGAGCGATCGGCCTGGTGGCCGGAGGCGCGCTGACGCAGCTCGTCTCGTGGCGCTGGGTGATGTTCGTGAACGTTCCGATCGGCATTGCTGTCCTGATCGTCGGACGCATCGCCTTGCAGGAGACGCCCCGTCGCACCGGTCAGTTCGACATCGCCGGCGCGCTCACTTCCACGCTGGGCATGGTGGGCATTGTCTTCGGCCTCGTTGAGGCCGGCACTCGCGGCTGGTCGAGCCTGCTGACGATCGGCTCGCTCGCCGTCGGTGCCTTCCTGCTCGGTGTCTTCGTGCGGATCGAGACCCGGGCCGAGGAGCCCATCGTGCCGCTGCGCCTCTTCGCCAGCGGGACCCGCACGACGGCCAATGTCTCCCGCGGCCTCATGTACGCCGGCATGTACGGCATGTTCTTCTTCGTGGGCCAGTTCCTCCAGGACGTGCAGGGCTACTCACCACTGCGCACCGGGCTCTGTTTCCTGCCCGTGCCGGCGTCGGTGTTCCTTTCGTCACAGCTGGTGAGCAAGGTCCTGATCCGCCGGGTCAACCCCAAGGTGTTGATCATGGGTGGCATCAGCCTCACCGTCGTCGCCCTGCTCATGTCGAGCCAGCTGCACGCGGGCGCCTCGTACCTGCAGATCTTCGTCAGCCTCGTGCTCCTGGGCGCGGGTTCGGGGACGGCGTTGGTGCCGCTGACGCAGGCGGGGCTCGCCGGCGTCGAGCCCGCTGACGCCGGGGCGGCGTCGGGCCTGGTGAACGTCACCCAGCAGGTGGGGGCCGCGCTCGGACTGGCGGTGCTGGTCACCGTGCTGGACGCCGCCTCCGGCCACGCGCAGCTGAAGGCCGGCACGGGTGTCCCGATGCACATGGTGCACGGCCTCGATATGACCTTCGCCGTCGCCGCCCTCTTCGGTCTCTCGGCGTTGGTCATGGTGGCCCTCCTGGTCCACCTCCCGGGCACCGAGCAGGCGGAGTCGCCCGACGTCGAATCCGAGCGTGCTCTCGATGCCGCGGCGGCCGCGCAAGCTGAGTTCGAGCTCGTCGACGGCGAGGGCTTCGAGTGGTCGGGCCCGGAGCTGGTGGCCTGACCACTCGAAGCATGATGAGCATGTACTGCTGCGTGGCCGCCGCGCCACGGAAGATCCGGACGCACCGCCTGTCCTGCCCGCCCCCGAACCAGAAATGAGCTCGACCCGATGACAGACCAGACGCCACTCCTCCAAGAACCGCACACCGCGTTGCTCGTCATGGACTATCAGGCCGGCATTGTTGGCCGGGTCCCGCAGGCTGACGAGCTTGTCGAGCGGGCGCGGGCAGCCATCGACCTGGTGCGGGACTGGGGCGGGCAGATCGGCTATGTCCGGGTGGCCTTCGAGGACGAGGACTTCGACGTCCCCGACTCCAGCCGGATGGGCGCGTTACTGAGCGGTTCGGGCCAGGCCTTCCACGCCGACTCGCCCACCACGGCCATCGACGAGCGGGTGGCGCCTGCGGCGGGCGACGTGGTCGTCCGCAAGACGCGCATCGGTGCGTTCTCCACCACCGATCTGCACGAGCAAATGCAGGACGCGGGGGTCGACACTCTCTTCCTGGCCGGCATCAGCACCAGCGGAGTGGTGTTGTCCACGGTGATTGAGGCGCACGACCTCGACTACCGGACCTTCGTGCTGGCCGACGGGTGCGCCGACACCGATGCCGAAGTGCACGCGTTCCTCCTCGAGAAGATCTTCCCGCGGCGAGCCGAGGTGATCTCGCTGGCAGATCTGCCGGCGCTCCTCTCACGAGGCTGACGTCGTCCTCAGTACTCGGGAGACACGAGGCCGGGATCGATGACGTCGAGGGTTCCCCCAGCCGCACCTGCCCCGTCCAGCTCGACGGATCGGCCCGGATGCACGTTGATCAGAATGCCGGCCAGCACCGCGGCCAGCACCAGAATGCCGGCGGCCCATCCGCTGGCCACGGCGTAGCCGTGCACCGTGGCCCGGGACACCTCGCCCTTGCTCTGCGCGTGGTGCGTCGCGATGTAGGTCGTCGTGGCCGCCGCCGCAATGGTGTTCAGCAGGGCGGTGCCGATGGAGGCCCCGATCTGCTGGGAGGTGTTGGTCATGGCCGAGGTCACGCCGACGTCCTTCGGTTCGGCGTTCTGCGTGGCGGTGCTGATGCAGGGCACGATGGCAAGCCCCAGCCCGAAGCCCAGGAGGAGTTCGCTCGGCAGCACGCTGGTCCAGTAGGAGGCGTCGGTGGTCAACTGGGTGAAGAGGGCCACGCCGAGCGCCGCCAGGAGGAGGCCGGGGACCACGAGCAAACGGGTCCGTACGTGTGGCATCAGGCGGCTGGCCACCTGCGTGGCCGCCAACGCATTCATGGCCATCAGCGGGAGGAAGGCGATACCCGTCTTGAGCGGGGAGTAGTGGTCGATGGTCTGGAGCAGGTAGGTGAGGAACAGGAAGGTTCCGAACATGCCGGTGACGGCCAGCAGGATCGTCGTGAACGAGCCCGCCCGGTTGCGGTTGCGCACGACGCGCAGCGGGAGGAGGGGGTTGGGGCCCTTGGTCTGCCACAAGACGAATGCGCTGAGGAGCACGACGGAGGCCAGCAGGGCGACGACGACATCGGTGGCACCCCACCCGCTGGTGCCGGCCTCGCCCAGCCCGTACACGAGGGCAACGAGACCGCCGCACCCCAGGACGACGCCGAGCACGTCCAGCTTGATGCCCGGAATACCGGGCCGGGTGGGGATCAGCCGCAGGGCGCCGAAGAGGACGAGCCCCGCAATCGGGAGGTTGACGTACAGGCACCAGCGCCAGTCGACGTATTGGGTCAGGAAGCCGCCGAGGATGAGCCCGAAGGCGGACCCGGCGATGGCGATGGTGGCGTAGATCCCGAAGGCCCGGCCCCGCTCGCGCGGGTCGGAGAAGGTCGAGGTGAGGATCGACAGCACTGAGGGCGCCAACAGTGCACCGAAGAGTCCCTGCAGTCCGCGGGCGCCGATCAGCATGAGGGTTGTCTGCGACGCACCGCCGATGGCCGAGGCCAGGGCGAAGCCGGCCACGCCGATCATCAGTGTGCGCTTCGGCCCGAACATGTCGCTGATGCGCCCGCCCAGGAGGAGGAAGCCGCCGAAGGCCAGCGTGTAGGCGGTGACCACCCACTGCCGGTCCGTGTTGGAGAACCCGAGGGCGTGCTGCGCCGAGGGGAGGGCGATGATCATGATGGTGGTGTCGAGCACCACCATCAACTGAGCGCCCGCAATGATGACGAGGATCCACAGATGCGCTCGGCTCGTCGCCTTGTCGGGCGTGCCCGCGCCGGTGCCCTGCAACGTCGTCACCGGCGCGCTCATGAGGCGTCGCGCTTCGAGGGGATGCGGTCCACCTGGCCCTGGCTGGGCGGCCGATGGGCGAGTGCGGTCTTGGTCGGGCGCATGCCGGTGACGAGGAGATCAAGATGCACGCCGCACCGCCGCCGGTCTCGTATCCGGAGATCCACTCCGCTTACAGTACAGGGCAACCGGAGCCGTCGATTCCTCTTAGGCCTCGGGGCCCTCCGGTGGTCAGCGTGGGCCACCATGGCGGGACCATGACTGACACGCAGACGGACACCTTCATACGGCGGCTTCCCAAGGCGGAGCTGCACGTGCACATTGAGGGCACGCTCGAGCCGGAGCTGGCCTTCGAGCTGGCGGCCCGTAACGGCGTGCCGCTGCCCTACGCCGACGTGGCCGAACTTCGTCGTGCCTATGTGTTCGAAGACCTGCAGTCGTTCCTCGACATCTACTACGCCAACTGCGCCGTGCTCCTCACCGAGCGGGACTTCTACGACCTCACGCTGGCCTATCTCACGAAGGCGGCCGGCCAGGGCGTGCGCCACGCCGAGATCTTCTTCGACCCGCAGACGCATACCGCGCGCGGCGTCTCCTTCGAGACCTGCTGCACAGGGATCAGCCGCGCCCTCGACCAAGGCAGGGCCCGGTTCGGGATCTCATCGGGACTGATCCTGTGCTTCCTGCGTGACCGCAGCGAGGAAGAGGCGCTGCAGACGCTGGCGGAGGCCCGCCCGTTCGCCCACCATCTGACGGCGGTCGGCCTCGACTCGGCTGAAGTCGGCAACCCTCCTTCCAAGTTCGCCCGGGTCTTCGCGCAGGCCCGGCTGCTGGGCCTGCCGGGCGTAGCGCACGCCGGCGAGGAGGGTCCGCCCGAGTACATCTGGGAAGCGCTCGACGTGCTGCAAGCGCGGCGCATCGATCACGGCGTGCGTTGCATGGACGACGACCGGCTGGTCGAGCGCCTGGTAGCCGAGCAGATCCCGCTGACCGTCTGCCCGTTCTCCAACGTGAAGCTGCAGGTCTTCCCCTCGCTCCACCAGCACGACGTGGACGTCCTCATGCAGCGCGGCCTCCTGGTCACGATCAACTCGGACGATCCGGCCTACTTCGGCGGGTACGTCGCCGACAACCTGGCGGCGGTGGTTGAGGCGTTCGACCTCCGCCGCGAGTCGATCCTGCAGCTGGCCCGCAATTCCTTCCTCGCTGCGTTTCTGCCCGATGCGGTGCGGGACGGGTACCTCGCCGAGGTCGACGCCGCTGCCTCCGCCTGATGGGTCAGGGTGCGACCGGCGCCATCGGGGTGACGGCGCCAGCAGGCCACAATGGGTCGATGGCCAGAGCGCGCACAGCCGGGCTCATCCTCACGCCGGGGGCGAGTGCCGGGCGCGACCAGTCCGGGCTCGTCGCCATTGACGAGGCGGTCACACGCACCGGCGTGACCGTCGAGCGCGTCGAGTTCCCCGGACAAGCGGCCGGGAAGCGTCGCACCGACCCGCCCGCGGTGTGCATCGAGACGGTTCGCACCGCCACCGCCGCATTGGCGGAGCGACTCTCTGTCCCGACCGGGAGGATCGCCATCGGTGGCCGCTCCTTCGGCGGCCGCATGTGCTCCCTGGCCGCCGCCGAGGGCCTGCGCGTGGCCGCACTCGTGCTGGTCAGCTATCCGCTGCACCCCCCGGGCCGTCCCGAGCGCCTGCGCACCGAGCACTTCGGGGCACTCAACCTGCCCTGCCTGTTCGTCTCGGGGCGACGCGATGCATTCGGCAGCCCCGAGGAGCTCGAGCGCGAGACCGCCGCCATCCCGGGTCCGGTCACGATCCACTTCGTCGACGGCGACCACTCGCTGCGCAAGAGCGAGGCCGAGGTAGCGGACATCGTCGCCGAGTGGATGCAGCGGCCGCGCCGCTCCTGATCGACCAAGCGTCGGGAGCGGTTCAGGCCCGGGCGATGAGCTCCAACAGGTCCGCGGTGGCGTCGGGTGCTGCGAGCATCATGTCGTGGCCGCACGCCAGCTCGTGCGTCTCCCACCCTGCGGTTAACGCCGCCTCGGCGAAGCGTCCGAGACTGGGCAGCGGGGGATCGGTGTGTGCGACGTAGACCTTGCGCAGGCGTTCGAGTGGGCCCGGGTCGAACTGCGTCGGCTCCATCTGACACCGGAACGGGAAGTCGGTCAGCCGGGGGCCC
>DATCEZ010000221.1:0-7584 GCA_036509775.1 Acidimicrobiales bacterium | reverse complement strand
GCGCAGGCTCGGTGAGGGGTCGACCTGGGTCTGCAAGAGCCTGATGAGCATGGCCGAGCCCTGCGAATGCCCGATGAAGATGATGGGGCGGCCGTGGTTGTCATGGGCCAGATAGTCCCGCCAGGCCGACAAGAGGCTCGTGTACGCAATGGCCAGGGATGCCGTCCCCGCGTGCCCCAGCCCCGCCACGGTGACCTGGCGGTACATCGGGGCCCTGACGGTGCACCGCTGGGAGAATCGCGACGCCTGGACGATCGCCGCCGCCCGCTCGGCCGGCTGGACCGTGAGGTCGGCGTTGGTCCCGGGCTCCGTCGAGACCGTCGGGTACACGTAGAAGCAATCGAAGCGGCGAGCGCTCGGCGACACCGGAGACGCCACGATCCGGGTCGCGCCGCTCCCCGCCACGGAGGTGGCGGCCCGGCTCGAAGCGCACGGATCAGGGGTCTGGCCCGGACGGCACAGCCAGACCGTGTTCGACGGCGCCTGCGACGGCCGCATGGCCGCGCCAGCCCCGGGCGGGAGCGCCGCCACCACGGCCGCGATGGCGGCGATGGCGACGGCGGCGGTCGTCGCTCTAAGTGAGCGGGCAAAGCGGTTCCCCATGGTCGGGCCAGCCTAGGGAGCCGAGCGCTGGCCCGACGGGACTCGCTGGGCGGGCCAGACGCAGGCGAGCCAGCGCATAGGGTCGAGGGGCGCAGCTGAGCCCGGGTGGTGGTCCGATGCCGTCCCGCGGCCGCTCCGCCAGTCGATCGAGATCCCGAAAGAGCAACGTGGCCGCCGTCAGCATGAATCAGAAGATCGCCGTAGGCATCGTGTTCGTCTCGGCCATGTTCATGAACATCATGGACATCACGATCGTGAACGTCGCGTTGCCCACCATCGGCCGCGACTTCAATATCCCACCCACCGCCGTCGACGGGGTCGTCATCGCCTATCTCGTGAGCCTGGCCGTCTTCATTCCGGCATCGGGCTGGTTGGGAGACCGCTTCGGGGGCAAGCGCGTCCTCCTCACCGCCATCGTCGTCTTCACCGTGGGCTCGGCGCTGTGCGGTCTGGCCCAGAACGAGACCGAGCTGGTGCTCTTCCGTGTCATTCAGGGCGCCGGTGGCGGCATGATGGCCCCGGTCGGGATGGCCATGCTCTACCGGGTCTTCCCTCCCGCAGAGCGGGTGCGGGCGGCCAGCATCCTGACCCTCGGGACCACCGTGGCCCCTGCCGTCGGACCGGTCCTGGGTGGCTTCCTGGTCACCAACTTCTCGTGGCGCTGGGTGTTCTTCGTCAACGTGCCGATCGGCATTGTGGCCGTCCTCTTCGGTTGGCTCGTCCTGGAGAAAGTCCCCGCCATCGACGCCGGCCGCTTCGACGTGCCGGGCTTCATCCTGGGCGGTGCCGGGCTGGGTCTGTTGATGTTCGGCGTCTCGGAGGGGCCACTCCAAGGGTGGTCGTCGGTCGAAGTGGTCGCGACCTGCGTGAGCGGTGCCGCGCTGCTCCTGGCGTTCGTCGTAGTGGAGCTGCGGACCACCCGCCCCATGGTGGACCTCCACCTCCTCCGGGAGCGCCTGTTCCGCTCGACCAACTGCGTCATGTTCCTCGCCGCCGCCGCCTTCTTGGGATTGCTCTACCTCATTCCGCTCTACTTCCAGGACGCCCGGGGTCTGTCCGCTCTGCAGTCGGGTCTGTCGACCTTCCCCGAGGCCTTCGGCGTCATGATCGGTGCCCAGTTCGCCAGCCGCTTCATCTATCCGCGTATCGGGCCCCGTCGGCACATCACCGGCGGGCTGCTCGGGCTGGCCGTCTGCATGTTGCTGCTCACGCAGATCACGGTGACGACCAATCTCTGGCTCATCCGCGGACTCATGTTCGTGCTGGGCTGGATGATGGCGCAGGTGATGGTGCCGAACCAGGCGGCGGCCTTCGCCATGATCACGCCGGACTCCATGGGACGAGCCTCGACCTTCTTCAACACCATGCGCCAGGTCGGGAGCGCGACCGGCGTTGCCGTCCTCTCCACCGTCCTGATCAGCGCCGGTACGGCACACGGCAAAGCCAGCACGTCGTCCCCCGACATCACGGGTTACCGCTTCGCCTTCCTGGTCGCGGCGATCTTCGCCGTGGCTGCGGCGGCCTTCTCGCTGACCATCCACGACAGCGACGCGGCCGAGACCATCGTCCGGCGTGTCCGGCGACCGGCCGCCGTGCGGCGCCAGCCGATCCCCATCCCCGAAGGCAGCCCCGCATGACGACCGTCGAGACGCTCTGCGTCTTCTGCGGCTCGAGCCCCGGAACTGACCCGGCCTTCACGCTGGCCGCCCAGCGTTTCGGAACGGAGGTGGCCGAGCGCGGCATTGAGCTTGTCTACGGCGGCGCCTCGGTGGGGCTGATGGGTGTGGTCGCCGATGCCGTGCTGGCCGCCGGAGGACGAGCGACGGGTGTGATCACCGAGTCGTTGGCCGGTCACGAGATCGCCCACGAAACCTTGAGCGACCTGCACGTGGTGAGCACCATGCACGAACGCAAGGCGCTGATGTCCGACCTGTCGGACGCCTTCGTCATGCTCCCGGGCGGGTTCGGCACCTACGAGGAGTTCATGGAGTCCGTCACGTGGGCCCAACTCGGCATTCACGACAAGCCGTGCGGCATCCTCAACGTGGGCGGGTTCTTCGACGACCTGCTCGGCTTCGTCCGCCACGCCGTGTCACAGGGCTTCATCAAGGCACGCCAGGTCGACGCGCTGGTGATCTCTGACGATGTCGACGACCTACTGACGGCGATGGCGGGCGCGGGTACCGATCAGGGCTCGGCCCGGTAGAGGAGGCCGCCACCGCGACTGCCACGAGCAGGCCGGCGATTCTCCGAGCACGTGCGCCTCAGGCCGGACCCGGGAGCAACAGCACGTCGCGGAGCTCGTCGGTCTCGCCCCAGTCGGCGAGGAGCTCGGCCACCGAGGCGTACGGCTTCTCCACCCCAGTGGACTTCTCCAGAAGGGACGGCGTGTAGCCCAACCGCTCGAACGAGCCGAGATACTCGGCGACCGTGGTGCCCGACACCCGACGGAGCATCTCGTCCTTCAGCTCGGTCGTGACGATGGGGCGATCACGCGCAATCAGGCGCGTGGCTCCCCCGACGACCCGGCCCTCCGCCCCTTCGACGTCCATCTTCAAGAACCCCACCGGCCCCTCCACCAGATCGTCGAGACGGAAGGTGGGTACGACGGTGCCAGGGTGTGAAAGGAGCTCCCCGTCGTCGATCAACCCGCCGTTGGAGCCGACGTGGGTCGAGTAGTAGGCCCATCCCGTCGCCTTGTCGGCCGCCACGGGGAGCAGCTGTACGTTCGTGATGTCGTTCAGGCGCAGCGACGACAGCAGGAGACGGCAGTTCTCGGAGTTCGGCTCCAGGGCCACGACACGCCCGGTTGGGCCCACCAGGCGGGAGGCCAGCAGCGAGTAGTACCCGAGGTTGGCGCCGACGTCGACCACCGTCATCCCAGCGGTGCAGTACTTCTCGAACACGGCGGACAGATGCGACTCGTAATGGCCCGAGAGCAGTCCGGGGGTGACGGCGGCGTCGGCGGCGTCACAGAACAGCTCCACGCCGCCGACGGTGCAGCGCACGGCGTCCCCCTCGGCTAGCTGGACCGAAAATGCGGTGGGTGCCACCTGGTGCTCAATGGACCCGAGCATGCGACGGATGGTCGAGACACCGGACAGGTCACCTGCGGCCGCACGGTCGACTTCCGCCCGGAGGTCGTCGGGCAACGTCGGGTAGAGCAGATGGACGAGCTGCTCGTAGGTGATGCCCCGCGGCGGCGGTTCGGGCGGCTCCGCCATGGTGCCACCCAGCCCGTGGACGACGCGGTCGCGCAGCGGCTTCAGCTTGTCCTTGACGGCGTGCTCCCAGGTCTCGTGCGCCTCGCCCATTTCGGCCAACGGTATCCGCTGGCCAGAAGGCCAGGTCGCTAGTGTCGTCCCGCAACCGAGGCAACGGAGGAACCACCGTGTCGAGCGAAGAGCGAATCGCCGCCAGCCGGACCGTCGCGGCCAGTCCGGCCGAGATCTTCCTGATCGTCACGGACCCCACCATGCACGTCGAGATCGACGGCTCGGGCATGCTCGAGGCTGCCCCCGGATCCCGGCGCGTCGAGGCGCCCGGCGACACCTTCGTGATGGACATGGACCGCGATTCGTTGGGCGACCAGCCGATGGGCAAGTACCAGTCGGTCAATACGGTTACCAGGATCGTTCCCGACGAGCTGCTCGAGTGGAGCGTCGGGCTGCCCGACAAGGGCCCGTTCGGCCACGTCTACGGATGGGAGATCGCGGCTGTCGGCCCGGGCGAGACGATGGTGACCAACTACTGCGAGTGGCCGGACATCCCCGAGTTCGCCCGTCCGCACTTCCCGATCGTGCCGCTGGCCATGCTGGAGCAGTCGGTCGACAACCTGGCCGCGCTCCTGGCCCGGCGAACCACGTCGCCCGGCTGAACCCGCCCGAACAAACGGCCGTCACCGCCCTGGAGGTGGGCGGGAGCTGATACAGCCGGCCGCTAGCGTGGCACCGCAATCATCGAGAGGAGTCGAGGGTCCTGGCCCGTTGACGCTCCGCCAACCGACCTTCGCGCACGGTGGCAATGCCAGGTTCGATGAGGAGGTCACATCGGAGCCGGATCGCCTCGTGGGGCTCCATGGGCGCAGTTTCGCGCCGCACAAAGGGACAGGAGGTCGCCGGGAATATTGACACCGCTGCCCGGCCTCCGAGGGCCCCGGCCAGTACGCTCCACATTCCCCCAAGCCGTTCGGGCTCCCTGTGGGGTCGCCCTCCCTCTCTCGTCCGGCTTCCGGCCGCTTCGGGCCCCCCTGCCTTCCTTGGTGTGTCCTCAGGCGAGTGGGCGCATAGGGACTCGAACCTTGAAGCGTGGCCGTCCGGACGTTTCGGGCCGCTGTGTCACCTAACCCCCAACACAGAATTTTTGGCGCCCCCGGCAGGAATCGAACCTGCGACCATTGGATTAGAAGTCCACTGCTCTATCCGCTGAGCTACGGGGGCAGGTGCTACGTCCCAGCCTGACATAGCTCGTTGGAGGCACGTGAGCATCCCGCCGCAGCGCCCGGGACCCGCTGCGGCATACCGAAGGGCGCCGGGCGGTGTGCCACACTTATGCCCCTCGGTGGGCGTAGCTCAGTCGGTTAGAGCGCCAGGTTGTGGTCCTGGAGGTCGGGGGTTCGAGACCCCTCGCTCACCCCCAAGAAGCCGCGTTCCCCCTCTGGAGGGCGTGCGGCAGACAGAAGTCGTCGCGGCCAGGGGAGGTTCGGAGGGTGAGTGCTGCGCAAGGAGGCCGGACGGTCCTGGTCACCGGCGCGTCGTCGGGCATCGGTGCCACGCTGGCCCGCACCCTCGCCGCCAGGGGTGACACGGTGGCGCTCGTGGCCCGGCGGGCCGACCGGCTCGAGGCCGTGCGGGCGGACTGCATCGCCACCTCGCCCGCCACCGAGGTCTGGGCGGCCGACCTTTCGGAGCCGGAGGCGGCCGCGCACCTGGCCCTGCAGATCTGGGACTTCTACGGCGGGTTCGACGTGCTCGTCAACAACGCCGCCGTCCCGATGCGCCGGCACGTCACCCGCCTGACCATGGCCGAGGTCGAGCGCACCATGCGCATCAACTACTTCTCCCCCGTCGCCATGTCGCTGGCGGTGCTGCCCCGGATGCTCGAACGCAGCTCCGGCATGATCGTCAACGTCTCGAGTCTCGGGGGGCGGTTGGGCATCACGGCCGAAGCCGCCTATTCGGGTTCGAAGTTCGCGCTGGCCGGCTGGAGCGAGTCCATGGTGGTCGACCTCGACGGCACCGGCGTCTCGGTCAAGCTCATCATTCCGGGTGCCATCGACACCGAAATCTGGGACCAGCCCGACAACGACGCGCCGCTCTACGACGGGCCCAAGGAGCCACCGGAGACGATCGCGGCCGGCATTGCGGACGCCATCGACAGCGACCAGTTCGAGCACTACCTGCCCGACATGAAGGCGATCATTGAGGCCAAGACGTCCGACATCGACAGCTTCATCGTGGGCATGCGCGGCTTGGGCGGCCACCGAGCGGAAGGGACGGGACAGTGAAGGCGTTGCTCTTCGGCGCACCACCGGACAAGGCAGAAGTCCGACCCACACCCACCGACGAGCTCGAGACCATGCTGGCCGGCATCCCGTTCGGCCTGCACGACATCGACGACGCCCGGCTCGTGCGCCCCGACTGGGTCGTGACCCGGCCCATCCTCTCGGGCATCTGCGGGTCCGACGCCAAGCTGGTGCTGGGCGACTTCAACACCGGCGACATCGACAACCCGATGGCCGCCTTCTCCTCGCTCCCCCACGTGCCCGGGCACGAGGTCGTCGCCGAGGTGGTGGCGCTCGGCCCCGAGGCCCGCGGGCTCAGTGTCGGCCAGCGCGTCGTCCTCAATCCCTGGTTGACCTGCGCGCCCCGCGGCATCACCCCGCTGTGCCCACCCTGCCAGGCCGGCGACCTCAGCCTGTGCTGGAGCTTCACCAAGGGCGACCTGGGTCCCGGTGTCCACGTGGGCGTCATCACCGGCGCCCCCGGTGCCTGGGCCGAGCAGCTGGCCGCGCACGACTCCATGCTGATCCCCGTCCCCGACGGCATCTCCAACGAGGCCGCCGTGCTGGCGGACCCCTTCTCGGTCTCCTTCCACGCCATTGTGCGGCACCCCCCGCCCTCGTCGGGCAAGGTCCTCGTCTACGGATCCGGCGCCCTCGGCCTGACCAGCGTGGCCATCCTCAAGACGCTCTACCCGGGCGTGGAGGTCGGCGTCGTGGCCCGCTTCGAGGCTCAGCGCGCCATGGCCCTGCAGTTCGGGGCCGATGCCGTGTTCGCCCATGAGCCCCGGCTCCAGCTCGTCGAGGAGCTGGCCGCCTGGTCGGGCGCCGTCCTGCACATGCCACTGGACGGGCTGCCCGTCACGCATCCGGGGCACATCGACGTCGTCTACGACTCCATCGCCAAGGCCGAGACACTCGAGGTTGGCGTGCGCGTCCTGGCCGAGCGGGGCCGGCTGGTCTACACCGGCGTCGCCACACCCGAGCGCTGGGAGTCGACCCCGATCTACTTCAAGGAGATCACCATCGCCGGCTCGAACGCCTTCGGCATGGAGGACTTCGAGGGTCGTCGCCTCCACGCCATCGCCCTGTACCTCGAACTGGTGCGCGACGGCCGTCTCGACATCACCCCGATGCTGACGCACCGCTTCGAGCTCGAGGAATGGTGGCCCGCCCTCAAGGCCCTGGCCCGTCAGGACCAAAGCGGCGCATTGAAGGTGGCCTTCACCCCGAACAGCTGAGGCCCGAGCCGAGCGAGCCGAGGCGAGCTACGCGCCGGTACCCAGGTCGCTGAACTTCTGGAAACGCCCTTCGGCGGCGCGCACCCAGGCCGGATCCGGCTCGATCGTCCGTCCCACGGCGGACCAGCGCGTCGCATCGTCGAGCGACGCCTCGAGCCCTGCGGCCAGGCGGGCGAAGAACGCCGCACCCAGCGCGGCGCCCTCAGCCACGGCAACGGTCTCCACCGGCAGGTTCGTGGC
>DATCEZ010000220.1:0-3895 GCA_036509775.1 Acidimicrobiales bacterium | reverse complement strand
GTCTGGCGGCCCGTCACGAACCGCGGCCAGGAACCCCTGACAGTTGATCGTTGTCGACCTTCGCCTTTTCCTCCTTCACGACTTGGCAGCCGTTTGCGACCCAGTGTTCGCTCCTGAGACCTGCCGGGAACAGCCTGATCTGCTCACCGTGGAGAGGGCGCGACCCTTTCCCACGCACGCCCCTGGGCACCCCTTCGGCCCGCGGTGTGTGTTAAGGCGTACGCCCCAATCGCCGACGCCCCCCACCTTTCGCCACTTGGGTGACCGCACTGCTCGGCTGGCGTCACTCCGCTCGCAAGAGCAGCGACGTGCGGGTCCGGCCCGCCACACGGCCCGGGAGGAGGGCGACCAGGTTGGCGAAGACCACCGCCCCGAGCGCGACAGCCGCAATGGAGAGGGTAGGCACGGTGGGGTGCGGGACGGCCGAGATGCCGTCAGCAAACAACGTCCACAACCAACGCCCCAGGCTGACCCCGATCGGGACCCCGAGCACCACCCTGATGACCGCCGCCACCGACGACTGCCATGCCACCGAGGCGGCGATCTGTCCCTGGGTGAATCCCAGCGCCTTCAAGAGGGCGAACTGCCGCCGGCGCTGGCGGACCGACGCGACGAGCGTGAGCCCGAGCGCGCCGATGGCCCCGATGGCCAGGGCGGCGGCTAGGAGCGCGGGGGTCGCGCTGATGCTGTGGGAGTCGGCGATCTCGGCCGGGCGCAGTGCGCTGACCACCCCGCCGACCGGTGCATCGGGATCCGACGACCGGTTGAGCACCGCCGTGATGCGGTCGAGCGAGCGCAGGCCGGCGGCCTGACTCACGCCGGGACGGACGGTGATGAACACGGCCATGGGGCCAGCGACGGGCGCGTTCTGCTGGTTGAGGTCGGTCGCCGAGAAGAGCGAGGTCGCGACAACGGCGCCGGTCCCCATCTGGAGCGAGGGATCACCCGACCCGCCGATGGTGGGCAGCGTCGCCGTCCCGACGATGCGCAGGTGGACTTTCGTGTGGCCGTCTGTGTCGGCGACGACCGTGTCGCCGAGGTGTTTGTGTAGCGACGCCAGCGTTGCGGGCCCCAACACGATCTGAGACGACTCCTCCAGCGCATGTCCGGAGAGCATGGAGGGGCGCACGGCGGCGCCCGGGCTCATGGCCAGCGCGGGCAAGGACTGCCCGTTTAGGTCGACCGACTCGAAGTAAGCCGGGGCCCAATGGGCCACGTCGGGATCGTGGTCGAGGAGTGCCGCCGTCTGGGCCGCTGGCAGGTTCTCGGCGGCGGAGAAGCCGGCCGACAGGGCGTAGTTCCAGTTCCATCCATAGAGAGATGGCTGCGACACGAGGGCATTCAGGCTCGATGCGAATGTGAGCGAGGTCACGATGACCGTGACGGCGACCACGGCACCAAGCAGTGCCGAGCGCACTGCAGCCGCGTCACGTCCCGAGCGTGAGCCCAGCGCGGAGCGGATGCCCAAGGCTGCACTCGGGGGGAGGCCGACCGCGACTGCCCCGCGGTGCCACGCGGGATCCCGGGCAGGGAGCACCGCCCTCGCTGCCAACCGGTGCGGCGCCACCCGGTAGGCGATGACCAGCGCGGCCACCGTGAGCGCCACGACGAACAAGAGGAACCCGAACCCGAGGACGGTCCAGTCAAAGGACACGCCGATGTCGGGGTAGACGGGCCGCACGGGACCGATCGGGGCCAGGGGGGAAAACGCCACCGCGACTCCCACGGCCAGGACCGACCCGGCGGCGATGGCGCCCAGGACGCCGAGAACCCCGTCTGCCATGACCATGGCCGGCCCGGCTCCCAGGGCACGCACGGTCGCGGTCTCGGGGGCGTTGCGCCGGATAAGTCGACTGATCATCTGTCCACTGATCACGAGAGTGGCGAGCGCCGCGATGAGCCCGAAGACGCCGAGAGCGACGGCGTCCGGTCGGATCGCCCGCTCGGCCTTGGCGATGTAGGGGGCGTTCGTTCTCGATCCACCCACCGGGCCCAATGCGGGGATGACTTTGTTGAAGGCGGAAACGACAGCGGCCTGGTGAGACAATCCTCCGCCAAGATGGAAGGAGACGTAGGAGTAGTAGGCGCAGCACGTCTCGAGCTGCCTGGTCAGCGCGGGGGTAGCCACCGCGATCTGGTTGCCCAGCGCGGCGTCGTCGTCCTGGACGACCTGCGGACTCCACTCCACAATGCCGACGAGCTTGAATGAGACGATCAGATGGGGCTTCTCCTTTGGGTAGCCGGCGAAGTCCTGCGAGTTCGCCTGCGAGTCGGTGAAGAAGGCCACGCGCAGGGTGGACCCGACGTGAAGCCCGAATTCTGCGGCGGCACCCGCACCACCTCGTCCAGGCGCGCAGGGTCGGCCATGCGGCCCTGCAGCACCTTCACCCGGTCCGTGGCGAAGTACTCGGCGTCACTGCCCGTGCTGCCCTCAAGGGCGGGCGGCGCCTCGCCCGGGACGCCCGATGATCTCTTTCCCAAGACCTGCAGGTTGCCGTCGAAGCCGACGACGGTGACCGCTCGTTTGACGTCGGGCACACGGGCCGCGGCCGCTGCCACCTTCTCCGAATACCCCGTTCCCGTGATGGGGGAGAATTCCGTGAACATCTGCATGTCCGAAGGGTTGGTGCTCGCCAGATAGGCCGGGAAGGAGGATTGTGTGCGGCGGGCCCCGGCCACGGCCGCCATGGCAACACCCCCCACCAAACCGATGAGCACGACCAGCGCGAGGTACCCGGCCCAGCGCCGTCGGAAGGTGGCCCGGAACCGGTAGGAAGCCTCCCGCATAACCGCTCGGGTGACCCCTGACCTCCCATTTCCTCGTACGCGGCTCCGGGGGGCGGGATACCGGCACCGCCTGTTGCCACTGCTCCAGTGTGGCCGAGCCGGAGGATGCCACCAATGTTGCTAGCGCGCCAGAGGGACTTCGTGCTAGCACCCGTGCTGGTCGTGGTGCGTCGCCCGACGCCGCTGCGGGCGGGGAGGTTTCGGCGGCATCGGGGATCCGCTTAGGGGGTTAAGTGCTCCTCGCACTCGACGCCTGCTTCTGCCGACCGCAACTCGTAGTCCGTAACGTTCGTAGCAACCTTGCGAATGAGCTGCGCCCGCCCGGCCCTGCCTCGAGCAATCGTTCGATATCTACTACTCGCGCGGAGATCAGCTCGGCGTCGTGGTGCGGCCCGCGGATCACGATGCCATCAGGTCACCGCCGATGCCTGGGAAGGCGCGATAACTCGATTCACTGACAACTCCTTACCTCGCAACAGGCTGCTCACAGGGCGGCACCGTAGAAAGGACGAGTAAGCACAAGACCCCCTGCCCCTGCTGCGCTCGCGGGGCTTACAAGCAGCCCGCCGGTTGGTGCGCTTCCGGCGGGCTGCTGCGCGTCCGAGGTCGGAGTGGAATCACCTAATCCGCAAGTCGGTCGCGGTAAGTTGCAGACAGCCACAGACCCCCTGCTGCAGCTTTCCCCTAGCTCGCGGAGGCATGGCTATGGCGATCGACCCGTCGCCCGAGACCTTGGCGGCGGGTTACGTCAAAATCGCCCGCTCCCTGCGTCCAACCCCTCGATCCGATGCCAACCCGAGACATCGAGCGGCGTCAACATTCCTGCGCGAGCTAGCTGATCAAGGCCCGGTCGAATGACCAGCGTTTCACCTGCTCAAGATGGGTGTGAGGGGGGACTCGCTCGGGCATTGGCGACTCAGACTGTAAATCCCAAGAATTGGGCAGAGCGGGGGGTCCCTGCCGTCTGGTACTAGTATCGACCGACCATTTCGTGGTTGGCAAACAGTCGACCGATCGTGTTGCACACGGCAGTGCGATACGTCAACGCTATTCGCGAGCAGTGGTCCGATGGTACGAGTATTGACTGAGATTCCCCAGAAGAAGTGGA
>DATCEZ010000219.1:0-6862 GCA_036509775.1 Acidimicrobiales bacterium | reverse complement strand
CTCGGCCAGCCAGGGCAGCACCAGCTCGCAGGCCAGCGGCGATGTCACTGAGTGCAGCAGGCCGATCGCCCCGCCCTCCTCCGCGTTGCGCAGGTAGGCCACCGACCCGCCGGTGGCCAGCTGGTCCAGCAGCTCAGTGGCGTCGCCGGTCCAGCCGAGCGATGCCACCGCCTGCTCGAACTCGTCGGCGATGTCGGCGACCGCCGCCACCCGGTCACTGATCAGAAAGGCCTGCGGCGCGTCCTCCGGCAGGTACGGCAGGTCGGCCAGCGCGGCGGCCACCCCTTCGTGCCCGATCAGCAATGGTGGTCCCGGCAACTCCTCGTAGCTGGCCGCCCAGAAGGCCAGGCCGTTCGCCACCTCGAGCCGGCGCGGCGGTGTGTCGGCCTCGCCCAGGCCGCGCAATGCGTGACCGGTGCGGATCAGGCCGTGGGTCGCCGCGCCGACGGCGCCGGGGAGGAGCCGCGGCACCCACTCCCCCACCACGGCGGCGACGGGCCGGTCGGCGATCTCGCGCTCGAACAGGGCGAGCCACTCGGGGAAGCGCTCTTCGTGGCCGAGAGCGGCGGGCCACTCCTCCTCTGACAGAGGTCGCGCCGGGGTCGGTGCCTCGTCGAGACGGGCCCGGTACCGGGCCACCCAGCTACCGATGGCATCGGCCCGGCCCAGGTGTGCCAACGCCTCGGCGACCATGGGGCCGTGATTGGCCAGGCCGGCGGAACCGTAATTGGGTGCGGTGGCGGCAAAGACCACCAAGGCGTCGTCGAGGGCCTCCGTTCCCAT
Organism: Acidimicrobiales bacterium; assembly: GCA_036509775.1. Classification (GTDB taxonomy): domain Bacteria; phylum Actinomycetota; class Acidimicrobiia; order Acidimicrobiales; family RAAP-2; genus Bog-473. Next base: position 6,079 of record DATCEZ010000219.1, on the reverse strand, counting down.
CGCACCAGTATGGCCACGCCGGGCTGGGGGTGCCCTGGGCGTCGGCCGCTACGATCCGCCCTTTGACGACGGGAGGTCCGATGGCGTCGACGCCGCCACTGCACGGATTGCGAATCATTGAGTGCTCGGCCCTGGGGCCGGCCGCCATCACGACGGCACTGGTCGACCTGGGCGCGGACGTGATCAAGGTGGAGCCGCCGGCTGGCGACTACATCCGCGAAATGACGTGGCCCATTGTGGAGGGCACCTCGCTCATGCACCTCCATCTCAACCGGGGCAAGCGCTCGCTGGTCCTCGACCTGCGCACTGAAGCCGGCGTCGCCATCTTCAAGGAGCTCGCGACCGGCGCCGACGTCGTCATTGAGGCCATGCGCCCGGGGGCACTGGCCCGACGGGGCGTAGGCTACGAAGACCTGCGCGTCCTCAACCCCAAGATCGTCTTCTGCACCATTTCGGGCTACGGCATGACCGGTCCCTACCGCGACTACCCGAGCCACGGTGTGGCCTACGACACCTGGGCCGGCATCGTCAACGTCGCCACCGACGACGAGGGCTTCACCTACATTCCCGAGCACGTCTCCATCGGTATCAACGCGGCGCCATTGTTCGGTGGGCTCGGCATTCTCGCCGCCGTCATCCGTGCCCGCGAGACGGGCGAGAGCGCCTACATCGACCTGGCCCAGTCCGACGCCGCCGCCGGCATGGACTGGTACCGCTCCGAGACGTGGCGCGCCTACGAGCGCCCGCAGTCCGAGGTGACCGGGAACAAGGCAGACGACTACGAGCGCCGCGCCCCGGGGACCGCCGGCATGGTGGAGGGCGTGCGCTACCAGGTCTACGAGACCGCCGACCAGCGCCACGTCCTCTTCATGGCCTCGGAACAGGCCTTCTGGAAGAACTTCTGCGAGGGCGTCGACCGCGTCGACCTCTTCGAACGCTGGCCCGGCTCCAAGTACGCCGACCACGCCCGGGGGAACAAGGAACTGCGGCGCGAGCTGCGCGACATCTTCCGCACCAAGACCGCGGACGAGTGGCTCCAGTTCGGCGGGCGGGTCAACACGCCGATCGCGCCGGTGAACACGCCCAAGACACTGCTCGACGATCCCCAGTTCGCCGACCGCTTCCCCCTCCTGCCTGCAGCGGACATGGGCGCGGACCAACTCTTCACGCCACTGCACTTCGTCGACGAGGAGCTCCCGCACCCGGCCAAGGCCCCCACGGTCGGTCAGCACACGGAGGCGGTTTTGCGCTCCGTGCTGGGTTATGACGACAATCAGATCTCCGCTGCCCGTGACGGGGGCGCATTCGGGACCGAGACATAGGCGGCGTCGTCGGCCAAGGGAGGGTCTCACTCTGATGGACAAGGTCCGGCTGGGCGTGCTGGGCGCCGGCAACATCGCTGTCATGAACGTGCGGGGATACCTCGAAGACCCGCGCTGCGACATCGTCGCCGTGTGCGACACCAACGAGGACATCGGCCGCCAGGCGGCCAAGGAGTGGGGTGCCGAGTCGTACTACGGCGACCTCGACGCCATGCTGGCCGACGACTCCATCGACGCCGTCGAGGTGCTGACGCCGACGCACATGCACCACGACCACGTCATTGCCGCGCTCCAGGCCGGCAAGCACGTGTCGGTCCAGAAGCCGGTGGCCAACTCGGTCGAGGACGCCCTCGAAATGGAGGCGGTGGCGGCGCGGGTGGGCCGCACGCTGCGCATCAGCGAGTGCTTCGTGCACTACCCGCCGCTCGAGCTGGCCAAGCGGCTCGTCGCCGAAGGCGCCATCGGCAAGCCCACGTCGCTGCGCATCCGGACACTCGTCGGCCAGACCACCTCGACCTTCCAGTCGTCGCTGCGCCCCGAGGGCTACGGCTGGCGCCTCGACAAGCGGAGCCCGGGTGGGCACCTCTTCGACGACATGGTGCACAAGTACGCCATGGCACTGTGGCTGCTGGACCTCGACATCACCTCGGTGCAGGCCGTCGTGCGGCGCCGCGACCTCTTCTTCGAGCCCTGCGCCGTGATCTTCGAGTACGAGGACCCGAGCGTGCTCGGCACCATGGAGGTGCAGTACGCCCCCAACCTCTACATGCGCTCCTCGTACTACGGCGCCGACGAGTTCTTCGAGATCACCGGCGACGAAGGCCAGCTCTGGGTGACCCGCGCCACCGGCGAGATGCTCGACCTGCCGCCCGTGATGCTGTTCACGGGAACGGCGAACGAAATCAAGACGACCGAGTACACCGACATCGACGCCGACTGGGGCACCGGGTTCGCCCGCTCGTCGCAGCACTTCATTGACGCGCTGGTCAACGGGACCGCGGCGGCCATGACCGCCGCCGAGGCCACCGACGTCCTGCGGCTGTGCTTCGCCGTCTACAAGGCCGGGGCGACCCGCCTGCCCGTCGACCCGCGCGGCGTGACCGGGACGGTCAGCCCTCCCGGCTGGGGCGACTGGTAGTCACTCCCACGGGGGCCGTCCCACCTCGACCCGTGCCAGCGAGGAGCGGACACGACCGAAGCGGCCGTCGTCGGCTGACCACTGCCGCCGGGCCTCGGAGATCTCCTCACGGGTCCGCCCGACGAAGTTCCACCACATGAGGATCGGCTCGGGGAACGGCACACCGCCCAGGAGCAGCGCCCGCGCCGGCGCCCCGGTCGCCAGCGCGCACTCGTCGCGACCCAACCCGAGGTAGGCCAGGACGCCCGGCTCGACATCCACGCCGTCGACGGTGACCCGACCTTGGAGAACGACCAGGGCGTACTCGAAGTCGGCCCGGAGCGGCACCACGGTCTGGGGGCCGCGCAGCGCGAGCTCCGTGCCCATGTGCGCGGTGTCGCGCCGGGCCGGCGAGTCCGCCCCGGCGAAGTCGCCGACGAGCACGGTCGCCTCGGCGTGGTCGAGGTCGAGACGCGGCAGCTCGGCGTGATGCTCGAAGGCGGCGGGACCGTCCCGGGTCCCGGCCGGCTGGGCCACCCAGAGCTGCACCGCATGGACCTCCTCGGCCCGGGCCGGGTCCTCCTCGGCGTGCGCCACCCCGTGGCCCGCCGTCATGAGGTTCAGCTGGCCGGGTCGGATGAGCTGCTCGGAGCCCAGGCTGTCGAGGTGCAGGAGCTCCCCCGCCAGCAGCCACGTCACGGTCTGGAGTCCCAGGTGGGGGTGGGGCCCGATGCCGAAGGAGACGCCCGGCTCCACCGGGACCGGGCCGGCGTGGTCGAGGAAGCACCAGGACCCGACGGTGCGGCGCGGCCGCTGGGGCAGCACCCGGCGCACCGGCAACGAGCCCACCTGGGTCAACCGCGCCGACGAGAGCTCGACCACCGGCCCTGCCACCAGGGGCGCCGCCCCGGGCACCGGCGCTGCATCGTCCGTGGCCACCGGTCCACTCATGCTGCGTTCTTTGTACACCCGTAGGGTGGCGGCCAGCAGAAAGTCCAGCACAGAGCGGAGCCACAGACCGGGAGGCAGCGAGCCATGACGATTCCCGCCGACGACGCACCGGTCGTCGACGACACCGCCGGAAGCCGTTTCGTGGTCAGCGAGGGCGGCACCGAGGCCGAGCTCATCTACGTCCGGCAGGGCGACCGGCTGATCCTGGTGCACACCGAGGTGCCCGAGGTGTGGGGCGGTCACGGCATCGGGGGGCGGCTGGTCCGCGCCGCCGTGGCCAAGGCACAGGCCGACGGCCTGACCGTGGTGCCCTGGTGCCCGTACGCCCGGCGCTGGCTGCAGGAGCACCCCGACGAGGCGGCCGCCGTCACGATCGACTGGGAGACACCACGTCCCCCGCGCTGAGGCCGTGTCGGCCTTGCGCGGCCAATTGGCAAGGTGTAATCCATGCAGCAGGACCGGGCACTTTCGACGGAAAGGGCGCAGCAGAGTGAGCGCGACACCACAGGACGACGCCGACGAGGTGGAGACGGCTGAGGCCGGACCCGATCCCGATCCCGATCCCGATCCTGATCCCGATGAGTACGTCGACGGCCAGGAAGAGGACTCGTTCCCTGCCTCGGACCCCCACTCCGACTGGTCCGGCCCGCCCGAACGCGACTGATGCACCCTTAGGGTTGCTCCAACTCTTTGCCCTTCGTGACCCGGATCCGCGTGCCACAACCCTGAGGAGGCCACACCATGGCCGATGACTTCGACACCGCCTTTCCGACGCTGACCCCGGCCGACATGGACGTCCTGGACGAGCTGGGGACGCGGCGTCCGGTGGCCGCCGGCGAGTACCTCTTCCGCGAGGGTGACGTGACCTACGACTTCAACGTCGTGGTGTCGGGGGCGATACAGATCGTGACCCACGACGGGACCGAGGAGCAGATCGTCGCGGAGCACGGTCCGGGCAAGTTCATCGGCGAGCTCAACCTGCTCACGGGCATGCGCGTCTTCGTGTCCGCCCGCGTGGTGGAGCCCGGTGAAGTGATCGTGGTGCCGCGCGATTCGCTCCGCACGCTCATCGCCACCGACCCCGGTCTCGGTGACACCATTCTGGTCGCCCTCATGGCCCGGCGGGCGGTCCTCCTCAGCGGCGCGTCGGCCAGCACCCGGATCATCGGGTCCCGCTTCTGTCCGGACTGCCAAGCGCTGCGCGAGTTCGTGGCGCGTTCGGGCATCCCCTACGAGTGGCTCGACCCGGACAGCGACCCGGCTGTCGAGACGCTCCTCGGGCAGTTCGGCATCGATCCCGGCGAGCTGCCCGTCGTCATCACCTCAGGCTCGGTCCTGCGGCGCCCCACTCCCGGCTCGCTGGCCGGGTACCTGGGCCTCACGGTGCAGAGCCTGCCCGACCGCTGCTTCGACCTCGTGGTCGTCGGCGGTGGGCCGGCCGGCCTCGCCGCCTCGGTCTACGGCGCCTCGGAGGGACTCCGCACGCTCGGCCTCGAGAGGTTCGCCGTCGGGGGCCAAGCGGGTTCGAGCTCGAGGATCGAGAACTACCTCGGGTTCCCCACCGGGATTTCGGGGGGCGACCTGACGCGGCGGGCGATGATTCAGGCGGAGAAGTTCGGGGCCTCCCTGACCGCGCCCTGCGAGGCCACCTCCCTCCGGGAGGAGGCGGGTCACCTCATCCTCGGGCTGTCCGACGGCACGGAGTTGGCCGCCCGGGCCGTCATCGTCGCCAGCGGTGCCCGCTACCGGCGCCTCCCCGTTGAGCGGCTCGACGAGTTCGAGGGCACCAGCGTCTACTACGCGGCCACGGAAATGGAGCGGCGCCAGTGCGGCGCTGAAGCGGTGATCGTCGTCGGCGGTGGCAACTCGGCCGGGCAGGTGGCCATGTTCCTCTCCGACACCTGCTCCTCAGTGACCATTGTCATCCGCGCCGACGATCTCGGGAAGACCATGTCGCACTACCTCACCGACCGCATCGACAGGCACCCCCGCATACATGTGCGGACGGAGGCGCAGATCACCGGGCTCGTCGGCGAGCGCGACCTGCAGGCCGTGGCGATCACGGACGCGTCCGGGACAGCCGAGGTCCCCTGCACCGGGCTCTTCTCCTTCATCGGGGCCGACCCGACGTCGGAGTGGATCTCCGGGTGCGCCAAGCTCGACAACCGCGGCTTCGTGCTGACGGACCGCGCGCTCGGCGAGGAGGACCTCGACGAGCGCTGGGTTGCCCAGAACCGCCTCCCGCTGCCCTTCGAGACGAGCCATCCCGGGCTGTTCGCCGTGGGCGATGTGCGCTCGGGCTCCACCAAGCGGGTGGCGGGCGCCGTCGGCGAGGGATCAGCCTGCGTCGGCGCGGTGCACCAGTACTTGAGCTTCGGGCATTGAGGCCTATCACTTCTGTCCAACTGGAATGGTTGGACTAATCGGGTGTTGTCGCTTGCTCCGCCCTCTCGATTGCACGCTGCCAGAGCGAGATCGCATGTTGCCGATCTTCCGCGGAGGCATGTTCCAGTCGAATGGGCGTCGCTCAGCTCACTGGTTGGCGCTGGCCTTTCCACAAACCACGCGTGGTGTCTACGCGCTCGGCCGCGCCGGAACGGTTCGTGTAGGCCTCGCGACAGCGGTGTCGGCGGCCGGCGACGCTAGTTGCCGCTCCAGTTGCGTTATTGCATCGAGAAGATCTTTGGCC
>DATCEZ010000218.1:0-2056 GCA_036509775.1 Acidimicrobiales bacterium | reverse complement strand
CAACCAGCTCGTCATTTCCGGCGCCGACCAGTCGTCGTGACCGCCGGCGGCCCGGAGACGCCCCCGTACGGGGTGCCCCGCGTCGGGGCCGATCCCGGCGACCGCCCGCTCGGCGCGGCGACAGCGGCGGGCGGAACGGCGCCCCTCTTGGAGCTGGAGTCGGTCTCCCGCGTCTACGGCGAGGAGGTGGAGGTCTACGCGCTGCGCGACGTCTCCCTGCAGATCCTCCCCGGCGAGTTCATGTCGATCGTGGGGCCCTCGGGATCGGGGAAGTCGACGATGCTGGGCCTGCTCGGGGTCCTCGACCTGCCGACGGCGGGGACGATCCGCATTGCCGGTCAGGACGTGAGCCTGCTCGACGATCCGACCCGCTCCAAGCTCCGGGGCGATTCCATCGGCTTCGTCTTCCAGCAGTTCCACCTCATCCCGCACCTGACCGCACTGGGCAACGTGGAGACGGCGCTCCTCTACCGCGACCTGCGCCCCAAGGAGCGGCGTGAGCGTGCCCTGGCGGCGCTCGACCAGCTCGGGCTCGCCGCCCGGGTCGACCACCGGCCGGTGCAGATGTCCGGTGGCGAGCAGCAGCGGGTGGCGCTGGCCCGGGCCATCGTCACCGACCCGCTGATGGTGCTGGCCGACGAGCCGACGGGCGCGCTGGACTCGGCCAACGCCGCGCACGTGTTGGAGATCTTCGCCGGCCTGGAGTCACCGGAGCGGGCCGTCGTCATGGTGACCCATGACCCGACGGTGGCCAACACGGCGCGGCGCAAGATCTCCATGCGCGACGGCCAGATCGTGGCCGACGAGCAGACGACGAGCGTGGCGTCGTGAGCGAGCTGCGCGACCTCCTCGGGGTGGCGTGGTCGGGGTTGAAGGCCCGCAAGGTCCGGACCCTCATGATCATGCTCGGGCCGGTCATCGGCGTCGCCGCCATGGTGAGCGCGGTGGGATTGACCGAGAGCGCCAAGGGCCAACTGCAGGCGCAGCTGGCCTCGCTCGGGACGAACCTGATCATTGCCCAGGCGGGGGGCACGTTCGGCTCGCAGAACCCGACGTTCCCCTTGAACGCCGTGCAGAGAGCGCAGAACGTGTCGACGGTCACGGCGGCGGCGGCCACGACGAACGTGTCAGGAGTGGTGGCGCTGCCGGTGCAGGGCGCCAGCACCTACTACGAGGCGTTCCCGGTGCCGATACGTGCGGCCGACGATGACCTGCCGGCCGTCCTTAACGTGCCCGTGATCGACGGCCGCTGGCTGAACAGCGCGGACAACACGCTGCACCTCAAGTCGGTCGTGCTCGGCTCGGGGATCGCCAAACAGTACGGCTACCTCCCGGGGGAGATCCGCACCATCCGCCTGAACGGCAACAACTTCGGCGTGGTCGGCGTGCTCGCGCCGGTGGCGCTCGATCCCGATCTCGACAACGCGGCATTCGTCACGCAGTGGGCGGCCAAGCACGTGCTTGGCACGAACGGCGCGCCCAATCAGCTGTACATCCGGGCTGCGCCCGGCACGACCCAGGCCACCGCAAATGCCATCCCGACGGCGATCAGCCTCGGGGGACCGGACCAGGTGTCCACCCAGATCCCGAGCAACGTGCTGCAGGCGGCGGCGCAGGCCAACCGGACGCTGCAGGAGGTGGCCCTGCTGGCGGGATTGTTGGCGCTGACCGTCGGCGGGATCGGGATCGCCAACGTGATGTCGATTTCGGTCATTCAGCGCTCGGCTGAGATCGGGATCCGCCGGGCCGTCGGGCACAGTCGCTCGAAGATCGCGGCGCAGTTCCTGTTGGAGTCGCTGTTCGTCGGCGTGCTCGGCGGGCTGCTCGGGGCAGTGCTCGGCGTCGGAGTCGTCTACACGATCTCGTGGATCGCGGGCTGGGTCGTCGTGATCTCCTACGCCGACATCCCGATCTGGATGGGCCTGGCCATCGTGGTCTCCGTGGTCGCCGGGCTGTTCCCGTCGATAAAGGCGGCCCGCTTGGAACCACTCGAGACTCTTCGCCTCGGCTGAGCAGCGGGGCGGGGCGGGGCCTGTCCGGTCTCAGGACCCGGTGC
>DATCEZ010000217.1:0-36134 GCA_036509775.1 Acidimicrobiales bacterium | reverse complement strand
CGCTCGGGTCGAGGAGCACGAGGTCGTCGACGGCCATCCGGTCCTCAACGTCGCACAGGCCGTCGACCAGCTCGGGGGTGTACGTACTCCCGCCCCCGACGACGACCACCTTGGTGCCCACGCAGCGCAACGTAACATCCGTCCGTGCCCGAGCCCGCCGATGTCGCGCCGGCCGTGCTGGCCTTCGACGGCGGCAGCACCAAGACCGAAGTCGTCCTGGTTTCACGGACGGGCACCGTCCTCGGTCGAGCCCGCGTCGGCCCGAGCAACCATCAACTCGTCGGCCTGGAGGGCACCGTGGCGGCGCTCCACGAGGCCGTCACCGCGGTGACCGCCGCGGCGAAGCTGCCCGCGCCCTCGACCGCGTCGCCGCTCTGTCCGACCGGCGTCTACTGCCTCGCCGGCCTCGACCTCCCCGTCGACGAGGAGAAGCTGGCACCGGCGATCGGCGCCCTCGGTTGGACCGACCGCGTCATCCTGCGCAACGACACGTTCGCCGTCTCGCGGGCGGGCACGACGTCGCCCTGGGGCATCGGCGTCGTCTGCGGCACGGGCATGAACTGCGCCGCCATCGGGCCCGACGGACGGACGGTGCGCTTCCCGGCGCTCGCCGAGCTCTCGGGAGACTTTGCGCCCGGCGGCGCGTGGCTCGGCTTGCGTGCCCTCGGCCTCGCGCTGCGGGCCGGCGACGGTCGGGGTCCCGCCACCATGTTGCGCGAGCGCGTGGCCGCGCAGCTCGGCACGACCGATCCTGAGGCAGCGCTCACGGGCATCTACAGCGGCACGCTCCCCTACGCCCGGCTCTTCGAACTCGCCCGCGTCCTGCTCGACGCCGCCGCCGAAGGCGATCCCCCGGCCCGCCAGGCGGCCGACATCCTGGCCGACGAGATCGCCGCCTTCGTCCGCGCCGCCGCCATCCGACTCGGCGTGCAGAACGAGGCGGTTGAGGTCGTCCTCGGCGGCGGGATCTTCGACACGACCGACACCGCCTTCCACGACCGTGTGGCTGCCGGCATCCACGCCGCGGCGCCACGCGCCGTTATCGTCCGTCTCGACGCGCCGCCCGTCCTCGGCGCCGCACTCATCGGGCTCGACGCTGAAGAGGCCTCTCCGGACGCCCTGGCCACGCTCCGTCGGACCCTCCAACCGGAACCGGAACCGTCGCGTGAGCGGGCTGGGGACGACCAGCCGACGGGCGTTCTCAAAAAGTCTAAACGGACTCGTTTAGTCTAACCAGACTCGTTTACAGTTTTGGAACAAATGGGCGGTCTCGGCCATGCCAGCCGGACGCTGCTACCCGCCGAGAGCTGAGCGCGCGCGGCCTCAGGCGCCGCCACCCCCGCCGCCGCCCGACACCCCGGCCGGCACATGCGGCATGGCGTCAGCCACCAGGCGCTCGTCGTCGGCCAGCAGTGAGTGGGCCAGGTCCTTGACCATGGCGATGATCTCGGGGTGGTCCTCGGGGTTCCATCCATCGAGGAGCTCTGTCAGGCCGGCGCGACGCGCCTCGGTCAGCTTCTCGAGTGCCGCTGTGCCCGCCGGCGTGAGGTAGAGGTCACACTCCACGCCGCGGCGCCGTTCCTCAATCATGCCGGCGGCCAACAACCCGTCGACCCCCGGTTGGATCAGATCGGCGCCCACCTTCAACCTCTTCGACACGTCGTTCACCGTGCACGCCGGCTGATCGGCCAAGCGGTAGAGCAGCCAGCACGCTCGAGGGGGCAGATCGATGCCCGCCCGCTGGGCCAGCGTGTGGTACAGCTCGACCCGGTTCTCCCGTTCCGTCAACCGGGTCAGCGCCAGCTCAATCTCCTGCAGCGACGACCGCGGATCGGGCGAGCCGTTCGCCTCGCCGATGTCGACCGTCTGGACCGTCTTGCGCAGCTCCACCTCCGGGAGGAGCCAGCTCAGCAGGAAGGCCACGAATGCGATGGGCACCGCCACCAAGAAGACGACCTGAATGGCATGGGTGACGGCGTCGATGTACTTCGTGTAGAAGAACAGCCCGGCGGCCGTCGACTTCAGCTGGGCGATCACCCCCGGATCGATCGTCTGCGGGTTGAACTTCTTCAGGATCGACGCCGGGACCTTGGCCAGGGTGGGAGCGATCGTGTGGTTCAAGACGATGGCGTAAATGGCCCCGAAAACGGCGGTGCCGAACGAGCCGCCGATCATGCGGAAGAACACGGAGCTGCTGGTGGCAACGCCGAGATCCTCATAGGACACCGCGTTCTGCACGGCGACCACGAGGACCTGCATGACCAGCCCCATACCGACGCCGAAGACGAACATGTAGCCGGCCAGGACCCAGCCGTTGGTCGACGCGTCGATCATGGAGAGCAGATACGCGCCGATGGTCATCAACGCGGTGCCGACGACCGGGAAGACCTTGTAGCGGCCCCAGCGGGTCACCAGTCGACCGGAGATGACCGACGCGCCGAGCATGCCGAGCATCAGGGGCAGAATGCGCAGTCCCGACGCCGTGGGACTGACGCCCTTGACGATCTGCATGTACAGGGGCAGGAAGGTGAGCGCCCCGAACATGGCGAAGCCCATCACGAAGCCGATGGAGCTGGCCGCGTTGAAGACCCGCTCTCGGAACAGCTTCAGCGGGATGACCGGCTCGGCGGCGTAGCGCTCGGCGAACAGGAACGCCACCGCCAACACGACGCCGAGGGTCGCGGTGAGAACGCTCTGCACCGACAGCCAGGGCCACGAAATGCCGCCCAGGCTGGCAAAGATGATGAGCGATGTCGCCGAGGTGGCCAGGAGCAACGCCCCGGCGTAATCGATGGCATGCGAGACCTTGCTCAGGTGCCCCGGGAGCACGGCACCGGTCACGAACAACGCGACAATCCCGAGTGGGAGGTTGATGTAGAAGACCCACTGCCATGTCAGGTAGGTGACACAGAGCCCGCCGATGAGCGGCCCGATCACGGTGGCCACGGCGAACATGGCGCCGAACAGCCCCACGTAGCGTCCCCTGTCGCGGGGCGACACGACATCACCGATGATCGTCTGCGCGCCGACCATGAGTCCCCCGCCGCCGAGCCCCTGCAGGGCCCGGAAGGCGATCAACTCGGTCATGGTGTGGCTGAGGCCGCACAGCGCCGACCCGACGACGAAGATGACGATGGAGGCCTGGAAAAAGTTCTTGCGCCCGTACTGATCGCCCAACTTCCCCCACAGAGGCGTCGAGACGGTCGACGCCAGCAGATAGGCCGTCACCACCCAAGCCAGGTGCGACCCCCCGTGCAGGTCGCCCACGATGGTGGGCAGCGCCGTCGAGACGATCGTCTGGTCCAGCGCTGCCAGGAGCATGCCCAGCAGCAGCGCACCGAGGATCACCCACAAGCGGCGCTTGGTGATCGTCTCGGCCATGGGGGGTGTTGCGATGGCGCTCACCCCCACCTCACCGACGTCTGCCACGATCGACTCAGAGTAGGAACGTCCTGCTCAAAATGCAACCAAGGCCAGCTGTCCGCCCGGTACCGCCTGAGCGCTCCCGGCGGCCGGAGCCGCCCGCGCTACGGTCCGCGGTGGAAAAACGCGGCGACATGCCGTGGCGGAACGACAGCAAGGAGGACCAGGGGTCCCATGCGAACTCGCCTCACCGAACTGCTCGGCGTCGAGCATCCCGTCATGTTGGCCGGCATGGGAGGCGTCTCGTATTCGGAGCTGGTCACCGCGGTCTCCGAGGCCGGAGGCTTCGGCTGCCTCGGTGCGGGCACCATGAACAGCGCCACCATGGCGGCCGAAATCGCGGCCGTGCGCGCGGCCACCGACAAGCCGTTCGCTGTCGATCTCCTGACCGCCATGCCCGGCAGCATGGCGGAGCAGGTGCAGATCATCATCGACGGGGGTGCGACGGCCTTCGTCGCCGCACTGGGCGTCCCCACCGAGGTGATCGAGCAGTGCCACCGCGCCAACGTGCTGGTTGTGAACATGTGCGGCAAGGTCGATCACGCCGTGCGGGCGGTCGACGCGGGGTGTGACCTCGTCGTGGCCCAGGGCACCGAGGCCGGTGGCCACACCGGCCAGGTGGCGACGATGCCGCTCGTCCCCCAGATCGTCGACGCGGTGGGCGATCGCGTCCCCGTCGTGGCAGCCGGCGGCATCTTCGACGGGCGCGGCCTGGCCGCTGCGCTGTCCCTCGGTGCCGACGGTGTGTGGGTGGGCACTCGCTTCATCGCGACGCCCGAGGCCCGCAGTGTCCTCGGCTACAAGGACACGCTGTTGGCCAGCCGGGAGGACCAGACCACGGTCAGTCGGGCCTACTCGGGCAAGACCATGCGCGTCGTGCGCAACGACTACACCAACCACTACGACACCCATCCCGAGGAGCTGAAGAAGTTCCCCGAGCAGCTCAGCGTCTCCTACGGGGCCGGGGCGATGCACCTCGGGGGCGACTCGTTCAGCGATGGCGTGGACGTCGATCGCGAGTGCTATCCGGCGGGGCAGGGTGTTGGTGCCATCACCGAGCTCGTCCCGGCGGGCGAGCTGGTGCGCCGCTTCGTGGCGGAGGCCGAGGAGACCCTCGACCGCCTCGCCACCCTGCGCTGAACGGTCAGGACGGACGGCAGCGCATGCCTGATGCCCGGGTGGCGTTGGTCACCGGCGCCAACCACGGGATCGGTGCGGCCACGGCCAAGGCGCTCGCGGCGCAGGGTGCGGCCGTGCTCTGTACGTACTTCCGCGACGAGCACATGGGTGGACTCGACGACCCGGCACTGCCGGCTGCCTACCGGGCCACGCGGATGGCGCGGGCGGACAACGTGGCCCAGTCGATCCGGGCCGCCGGCGGCCGCGCCACCACGCTGGAAGCGGACCTGACCGATGCCAAGAGCATCCCCGCTCTCTTCGAGGCGGCCGAGGCCGAGCTCGGGCCGGTGTCCATTCTGGTGAACAACGCCTCGGGCTGGGTCGCCGACAGCTTCGTCCCCGCCGCCACCAACCGCTTCGGACTGGCCCAGGCGCTTGTGCACGCGCAAACGATCGACCAGGTGTTCGGGGTCGACGCCCGTGCCGCTGCCCTCCTGATCGCCGAATTCGCGCGCCGCCACGTGGCCCGGAATGGCGACTGGGGCCGCATCATCGGCCTCACCTCGGGAGAGGCCAACGGCTTTCCCGAGGAGGTCTCCTACGGCGCGGCCAAAGCGGCGCAGGTCAACTTCACTCTCAGTGCGGCCACCGAGTTGGCCCGCTTCGGCGTGACCGCCAATGTGGTGCACCCGCCGATGACCGACACCGGCTGGATCAGCCAGCGGATCGCCACCTCGGCGCAGGCCGCCGGTCACCGAGTCGCCACGCCACGCCAGGTGGCTGACGTCATCGCCTATCTCGCCTCGGAGGCCGCCGACCTGGTCACCGGGAACGTCATCCGCCTTCGCTGAACCGGGGCGGCCCACCCGGCGCTGCGCCACCGCTCAGACTCGGCTTTTTGCCTCGGCCTCATCTGGCCTGGCCCCTGGCAATGTCCCTGGTCAGGACGTCGTCAGGGCGTCGCCTGACCCCGGCCACCCCCGAGTCTGGGGAAATTGGTTGACTGGCACGAAACATTCCGATATATCATTAGCTTTCAAATAAGACCATGAAAGGTCCCCGAGAGGGCCATTCAAGATCAAGGAGTTTCAAATGGCACACCAACACGAACACGACCGGGGCCACGATCACGATCACGATCCCGACGAGCTCCACGAGCGCCTCCATGAGCACTTCGGGGCACGCGGCATGCGCGGCCCGCGGGGCGGCCGCTGGGGCGGCGGGCGTGGCGGCTGGGGCGGCGGGCGGCGGATGCCGCGCGGCGCCATCCGTGCCGCCATCCTCGTCGCCCTCCGCGACGAGCCGGGGAACGGCTACGAGGTCATGCACCGGCTCGAGGAGTCGAGCGGCGGCCTCTGGCGCCCGAGCCCCGGCTCCGTCTACCCGCACCTCCAGATGCTCGAAGACGAGGGATTGGTGCAGTCCTCCGAGGTGGACGGCAGCCGCACCTTCACGCTCACCGAATCAGGACGGGCCGAGGCCGAGAAAGCCCAGCTCCCCTGGCAGGAAGGCGCCGAGTCCGACGACGAGGTACGCACGCTCCGCCTAGGCGTGGGGCAACTCATGAGCGCCGCCAAGCAGTTGGCCGGCGCCGGTGAGAAGGCGCAGATCGAGCGGGGCATCAGCGTGATTCAGAAGGCGCGCAAGGAGCTGTACCAAATCCTGGCCGAGGACTGATCTGGCACAGGCAGGTCGGTCGGCCGGACTGAGAGGCCGCCGAGTGAACCGCCCGGTACTGTGCTGAAGGAGCCATGACCGCCACGACCACCACCTCGACGCTCGATGGTGGCGCTCCCGGCAACGGGACGCCCATCATTGAGACGGTCGACCTGACGAAGACCTACTCGGGCACTGACTTCCGTGCCGTCGACGGCCTCAATCTTCGGGTCGAGTCGGGCGAGGTCTTCGGCTTGCTCGGCCCCAACGGGGCCGGGAAGACGACCACGATCGGCGTCCTGACCACCCGCGTCATTCCGACGGATGGTCAGGCGCTCATCGGCGGCATCGACGTCGTGGAGCATCCGACGTTGGTCAAGCAGTTGATCGGCGTGGTCTCACAGCAGAACACCCTGGACCGGCAACTCACCCCCTTCGAGAATCTCTACTGGCACGGACGCCTCTTCGGCATGGGTGCCAAGGAGTCACGGCAGATCGCCGAAGAGCTGCTCGAGCGGTTCCAGCTGACCCGATTCGCCAAGGCATCGGTCTACGCGCTTTCGGGTGGGATGGCCCAGCGGCTGATGGTCGCCCGGGCCATCTTTCACCGGCCTGCCGTCCTCTTCCTCGACGAGCCCACCGCCGGGCTGGACCCCCAGGGTCGTCTGGCTTTGTGGGACCTGCTCGAGGGGCTCAACGCCGAGGGTCAGACCATCATGCTCACCACGCACTACATGGAAGAAGCCGACAAGCTCTGTGCCCGCGTGGCGATCATGGACCACGGCAAGATCCTGGCCCTCGACACCCCGGCCGAGCTCAAGCGCAGCGTCGGCGCCGACACCATCGTCACGGTGAAGGCCACCGGAGACGCCGATGCGCTGGCGGCGGTCTTCCAGAGCCGGCTCGAGGGCGTCACGCGGACGCGTGCGCTCCCCGACGGCGTCGAGCTCCAGGTGCGCGGCGCGGATCGCCTGGTCCCCCGCGTGGTCGAGGCGGCGGAAGCCGGAGGTTTCTCGCTCGCCGACCTGTCCGTGGCCGAGCCCACGCTCGAGACCGTCTTCATCGGGTTGACCGGAAAGGAGCTGCGCGACTGATGGCGGCCACGACATCTGAGACCCTTCCGCCGGCGACATTCGGAGCCCCGGGCACCCGCCGGGTCGCGCTGACGCCGACGCGTTCGACCACCGCCGCCAGCCGCACGTCGCTTCGGGCGCTCATTCAGCGCGACCTGGTCGTGCTCTGGAAGCACAAGGTCGAGTTCACCGTGCGCACCTTGGTGCAGCCGTTCCTGCTCTGTTTCGTCTTCCTCTATGTCTTCCCGAAGATCGGGCAGGGCATCGGTGGCGGTGGTGGAGCCGCAGCCGAGTCCGCCTTCGCCACGGTCCTCGTGCCGGGCGTCGTCGGTCTTTCCATCATGTTCCAGGGCATCCAGGCCGTGGCGATGCCGCTGGCGCAGGAGTTCGGGTTCACCCGTGAGATCGAGGACCGGGTGCAGGCGCCCTGCCCGATCTGGCTCGTGGCCATCTCCAAGGTCATCTCCGGCGGTGCCCAGGGCCTGCTCTCGGCTGCCATCGTCCTGCCCATTGCCTCGGTCGTGCATGCCGCCGGCGTCGAGGCACAGATCAACTTGCACTGGCTCCTCATCCTGACGCTCGTCCCCCTGTCGTGTGTCTGCATGGCTTCCCTCGGGCTTCTCCTCGGCACCTCGTTCGAGCCGCGCAACCTCGGCCTCATGTTCGGATTCATTGTGCTGCCGATCACGTTCCTCGGTGGCACCTACTACCAGTGGACGAGGCTGGCACCGGTCAAGGCGGGCTCGGTGCACTGGTTGCAGATCGTGGTCCTGGTCAACCCGCTCATCTACATCAACGACGGGATGCGGGCCGCCTTCACGAATGCCGGCCACATGCACCTCTACATCATCTATCCCGCCATCGTTGCCTTCAGCGTCATCTTCTTGACCCTCGGGCTCCGCAACTTCCGCCGCAAGGTGCTCGCCTGAGCAATGGGTGGGCCATTCCGCGTGCGCTGCGAACACCACGGAGCGCACCGAAGAGGGCCCATTCCGCCCGCCCACCCCATCATCTGGCAATTGAGTGAAACATCTGCCAATCGCGACTGATTGCGGGCCTGGCTGGGTAGGGTGACCGCAACCGTGCAGCCCGTATGGGCGACTGCTCCGGGCGGGGTGGTGGAGGGACGGATCTCATGGATATGACTGGTCAAGAGATGCCGTCCGATCTGCCAGGCGCCTACGGCCGGGTCCGGGCGGGCACCGAGCGCCTTGCCTCTGTGCTGAGCGCTGAGGACCAGACGGTCCAGACCATGCCGGACGTGAGCCCCACGAAGTGGCACAGGGCCCATGTGACCTGGTTCTTCGAGACCTTCATCCTCGGGGAGTACGCCGACGGCTACAACGCCTTCGACGATGCGTACGCCTACATCTTCAACTCGTACTACGAAGCCGTCGGCGCCCGCCATCCCCGAGCGGAGCGTGGCTTTCTCTCACGTCCGGGCATTGACGAGATCGCCCGCTACCGAGCTTTCGTCGACGAGGCCATGGAGACCCTGCTCCGCCATCCCGATCAGCCCGGCCTCGCCGAATTGATCACGCTGGGGCTCCATCACGAGCAGCAGCATCAGGAGCTCCTCCTGATGGACATCAAGCACGTGCTGTCTCGGAACCCGCTGCACCCCGCCTATCTGCCCGGGCCACCGAGACAAGCCGGAGTCGCGCCTCCGAAGGCAGGCTGGCTCGAGCACGGTGGCGGCTCGGTCGAGATCGGGTACCACGGCACCGAGTTCGCGTTCGACAACGAGTATCCCGTGCACACGGTGCACCTGACACCCTTCGGGCTGGCGGACCGACCCGTGACCTGCGGGGACTGGCTCTCGTTCATCGAAGACGACGGCTATAGCCGGCCCGAGTTCTGGCTTTCGGACGGCTGGGCAGTGGTGAACGCCCAGAAGTGGGAGGCGCCGTTGTACTGGTCACGAGACCCGGACAATCCCGAGCGCTTCGTGCAGTTCACCCTGGCGGGCTCCCGGCCCGTCGACCCGAACGAACCGGTCTGCCACATCAGCTACTACGAGGCGGATGCGTACGCCCACTGGACGGGCATGCGACTCCCGACCGAATCCGAGTGGGAGACGATCGCCCTCGCGCACGGGGAAGGCGACAACTTCCTGCGCGACGACGTGTTCACTGCGGGCGCGCCGCACCCGCAGCCGGCGATCTCGTCCAACGGGCTCTTCGGTGATACCTGGGAGTGGACGTCCAGCGCGTATTCGCCGTACCCGGGATTCCGCGCTGCTCCGGGAGCCGTCGGCGAGTACAACGGCAAGTTCATGGTGAGCCAGTACGTGCTGCGAGGTGGGTGCTGCGCCACTCCGGCCGGACATACCCGCCCGACCTACCGGAACTTCTTCCCCCCGGGCGCGCGCTGGGCATTCGGTGGGCTGCGGCTGGCCCGGGATCCCTGAGCCATGGCGTACACGATCGACGTCCATCTCTCGCCCGACGAGGTCCGCAGCCAAATGCTGGCGGACGCGCTGAAGGGGCTGCAGGCCGAGCAGAAGTCCATTCCCCCGGTGTGGTTCTACGACGAGCGAGGGAGCCGCCTCTTCGAGGACATCACCCAGCTCCCCGAGTACTACCCGACCCGGGCCGAACGCGCCCTTTTGCAGGCCCACGCCTCTTCGATCGCCGAATTGTCGAAGGCCGACACACTGGTGGAGCTCGGGGCCGGAGCCTGCGAGAAGACCCGGGTCCTCCTGACCGCACTCCAAGAGTTCGACTTGCTGGCGCGGTACGTCCCATTCGACGTGAGCGACGAGTTCCTCCGGAGCGCCGCCGCCACCTTGGCGCAGGAATACGACGCACTCGACATCCACGTGGTCATTGGTGACTTCCACCAGCATCTCGGTGAGATCCCGAGTGAGGGACGGCGCATGATCGCGTTCTTGGGTGGGACGATCGGCAACCTCAACCCGGCCCAGCGGGCCCGATTCCTCTTCGACCTGAATTGCACCATGTCGAGCGACGATTCCCTGCTCATCGGCACGGATCTGGTCAAGGATCGCAAGCGCCTCGTGGCGGCCTACGACGACGCCGCCGGCGTGACGGCGGACTTCAACCGCAACGTGCTCCACGTCCTCAACGAGCAGCTCGGGAGTGACTTCGATCCGGACCGTTTCCGGCACGTCGCTCTCTGGAACGAGGACGAGCAATGGATCGAAATGCGCCTGCGAGCGGAAGAGGCGAGCGAGGTGACGCTGGCGGAAGCCGGCATCACCGTCCGCTTTGAGCAAGGCGAAGACCTCCTGACCGAAATCAGTGCCAAGTTCACCCCCGAACGAGTGGAGCGCGAGCTTTCCGAGGCAGGCTTTGTGATTGAGGGCATGTGGGGGGCCGAAGAGGGAGAATTTCTCCTCACTCTGGCGCACCCTTTCTGCTGATCGCGCCACCCGGGTCTTAACCGACGGGTATTGGCACTACCGCCGGCGTGTCTTCTGCTCCTTCGTCGTCGGGAGTCACCCCACCATCCGGTTCGGATCGGCGGCGTCGCAGCGCGCGCAACAGACAAACGGCGACCAGCGCCAGGAGGAACACGATCGCGCCGAGGGTGAGGATGCTGGCCAGCAACAGATGGCGCGGCTTGTAATGGAACGAGACCACATCGTCGCCGGCCGGAATGCGGACCTGCTGTACGAGATCGAAGTCCTTGACCGGGATGGCCTTGGCCTTGCCCCCGTCGACCGAGACAGTTGCCGTCCAGCCCGCGTCCCAGGCCACCGAACGCGTCAACGTCGACGGCGAAGGGGCATGCAGCCTGATGTCCTCTGACTTGGTGGTGCTCGAGACAATCTGCACGGGCAGCCGCCGGCCGTTTCCCGTGGAGGCCACCACAGGCTCTGCCGGCTTGCGGAGCGTGAAGACCGCATACCCTTGCGACAACCCGGCCAACTGCCACGGTCCCGGGACGAGCGCCGACGACAGCGAGCCCGAGAGCTCGTAGGGATGTCCGGCCACGGAGATCACCGCTCGCTGCTGTGGGAGCGAGCCCGCCACCACTTGGGCCGACAGCCCGATGGCAGCCCCAGCCGGATGCTGACCCGTGACCGTGCTGGCTCCGGCGGGGACCGGGACCGGAGCGCCCCAACGCGTCGACCCGTCGGCGAGCAACGCGCCGAAGCGGACGCTCGTTCCCGGACCGGCTGGGTGCTTCAGCACGAGGGTGACGCTCTCGGGCTCCAGCGTCTCGCCGTAGAACCACGAAGCCGTCTTGCCGGTCTCGAGAGCCGGGCGTGGGCCGGGATCGAACGGGTAGGCGGTGTCGTTGAAATTGGCGCCGTAGCCCCGGGCGAGGACGGGGTCGGTGCCGAAGTTCTCTGACGTCTGCGTGAAGTCGCCGAACGAGTGTGGCACTGCCTGGAGCGGCACCAGGAAATACTCGGGGACGGTCACGATCTCGCGGAGGTCGAGGCGGCCGAGCGTCCCCGAAGAGAGCTCCCCGATGTCGAGATCGTCCTGTTCGTGGGTGTGCGTGGTCGACTCGTAGTTGCCGTTGACGATCGACGCATACCCCGAGAGCGAGGGCAGTCCGGGGATGATGTTGAGGTCAGGCACGCCTTGGGGACTGCTCGGGTAGCTCGAGTAGGTCTGCGGGTCGTAGTTCACCATCCGCCCACCAGTCGGCAGCTTCGCCACCATCAATTTCTGAATCGGCGTCGTGCCGGCCAGCAGATCGTTCGGTGGCGTGGCTGCCAGTTGACTCGTGAGTCCCATCAACCCCAGGTCGATGGCCACGAAGACGGCCGCAAGGCGCAGCCAGGAGATGCGGCCCAGGCGTGGCCGGATCCAGACCAGGGCTGCGCCACCGAGGCAGAAGGCGAGCGCGATCAGCGTTGCCTCGCGGACGGTGCCGGCGTCGCGCGGGCCCAGCGCCACACCGGCAAATCTCCAGACGAGCGTCCGAGGTGAGATCAGCGCCCAAAGGGCCAACGCGGCGACCACAACGGCCGGGACGAGCCCCATGATCCGGTCGTAGCGGATATTGGGCTCCCGTACTCGCGGAGACTCCGTACGGTCGATCCATCCGGCGAAGAGGACGCAGACAGCAGTGGCGACGGTGATCATGTTGCGGCTCTGCAACCGTTGGTGTCCGTAGAGGGGCACGCCGTTGAAGAGGTGCTCCAGAGGCGTGTTCGATCCCAGCGCCAGAAGGAGACCGAAAAGCCCCACGACGTACCACGTCAGGCGATCCCGCGGCGGAATGCGACTCGGCCAGCCTGGTCTGAGCAGGGTGATCACGGCGATGATCGGCAAAATGCCCAGATAGATGCCGACCTCTGGCAAGTTGTACTGGCCGAAGAACGGGGCCTCGTTGAGATGCCCGTACCCGCCGTCGATGTAGGGCACCAAGCTGAAAATGCCGTACGGCCGGGGGAAGCTCCCGGCGGCCGCGAAGACCCCGCTCCCCCGCTGCGAGTTGCTGATTGCCTCAAGGCCTGGAAGCCACTGGATCGCCGCAAGCGACAGTGCCAGGGCGGCACCGGCGCCGCATCTGGTGACGGCCCGCCACCATCGCTCGCGATTGAGACCGGCCGACATGACGGCAAATGCGGCAATGAGGAACGCCTCGTCGAGCATCGCTTCGGGCGCGCCGGCGAGGATGACCGTGGCGTAGGCAATTCCGAGAAGGATCGCCCAGCGCCACCGTCCGTCACGGACGATGTGGAGGACCGCCAACAGCATCCATGGGATGGCGACGAACCCCTCCGTCATGTCCACGTGGTTGACCTGACTCAGGACGGGTCCCGCGAACGCAAACGTGGCGGCTGCGAGCACGCACGCCACCGTCGAGAGCTTCAGCGCGCGAAGGAACACGTACATGCCGACAGCGATGGCGGAGAACGCGATGACCTCGGTTGCCACCCAGGCCGCCCGATCGGGCAGGGTGACGAACAGTGCGGTCAAGGGGTAGAAGGCCCCGGCGTTGAAGTCGGCCATGAGCGGCGTGCCGCTGAAGATGTACTGGTTCCAGAAGGGCAGCTGGCCGTGCCGCAACATGGAGCCCACGAGGACGTGGAGGGGATAGTTCTGTTGCAGGTTGTCGCCGGTGATCAGCAGATGGCCGCCGATCAGGTCCGGCAGCACGAACGCAACCGTGGGGATGGCGATCAGCACGACGTAGGGCCACAGGGGTCCGAGGTGTGCTCGTAGTCGATTCACGGGCGAGAAGATGCCTTCCGGGGTGCCTGGACTCTGCGCCGCCGAGCTCAGGAGGCCGGGGCGACGCAATTGGCGCAAGCTAGCCCCTTCGACCCTGAATCCGCACAGCGGTCAGCGCTGTAATTCCGAACCACCGACTCGGGTCCTCCTGCCACTTGGGACAGGGCCCCGCATCGGGGACCTTCCATTTCCATGACGGCACTGTTTCGCATAGGTGACAGAGCGAGCATCATCGAGTATTCTGAGATTGGCCTGAGATTCCTGTGAAGAAGGATTTCAGACGCCCGAAATCGGCGCCAGCTGTGTCAGAATCACTGCAGTTTCATGAAGATTTTCGCTCCTGCGGTCAACGACCGCAGGAGCCCAAGTAAGGAATCCCAGATGGATCTCGTGTCCCCGAGCGCGACGACCACATCCACCACACCCCAGAGCGTCGTCGACCCCGACGCGCCGGGGCATGCGGCGCGTCGGCTGAGCGTGGCGCGCACGGCGCTCCTCGGACTCCTGGGCAGCGCGGCCATCGTCGTCGGGGCGGTGTTCGGAGGTCAGGCCTTCGAGACCCACCTCGCCGGAGCCTGGTACTTCGGCATGCCGGGGGGGCCGTTCGGATCGTTCGGCTCCAGCAGCTCGTTGCCGACCATCGCGTCCCTCGCACTCGTGTTCGGTGGCCTCATCCTCCTGAGCCGGGTGTGGTTCGGCTTCCTGCGCCATTTGCGCGACCATCCCGGCTTCCCGGTCAAGCGCGTCGTCCTGGTGGTGGCGATCTGGGCCGTGCCGCTGCTTCTGGCACCACCGCTCTTCAGCCGGGACGTCTACACCTACTCGGCGCAGGGCGAAATGATGAGCCACCACATCAACCCCTACTCGTACGGGCCCGAAGTGTTGGGGGCGACCCCGTTCAACCAGATGGCCGACACCGTGTGGTCGGGAACCGAGTCGCCCTACGGCCCCACCTTCCTGAGCGTTGACGGCCTGCTCGACCAGGCCTCAGGTCACCAGATTTTGCCTGACCTCGTCCTGCTCCGCCTGCTGGAGGTGGCCGGCCTCGCCCTGGCCGTGGCCGCCACGCCGACGTTGGCGCGGTCGCTGAAACACGATCCGGCCCATGCCGTGCTGATTGGGGTGGGATCGCCCCTTGCCCTCCTGGCGCTCATCGGCGGGGCGCACAACGACGCGTTGATGGTCGGACTGCTGATGGCCGGACTGGCCGTGGCCAAACGCGTCGGTACGGTGCCCGGGGTCATCCTCTGTGCCCTTGCGGCGGGGGTGAAGTCCCCCGCACTCCTCGGCGTGCTGTTCCTCGGGTGGGTCTGGGCCGGCCGGGAGGCGTCCATCCGGCGCCGCATCGGGCACACCGCAATGGCGGGCCTGATCGCGCTCGCCACCATGGAGGTGATGTCGCTGGTTTCCGGCACAGGGTGGGGCTGGATCCGCACGACGACGACCGCGGATGCCACCTTCACCGGGGTCACACCCATCAATCTCGTGGCCCGGTCCGTCTCCATCATCAGCCATGTGGTCCAGGTCCCCATGACCGTGCTGGCGGTCCGACCGGTGTTCATGGTGCTCGGACTTTTGGTCGCCGTCTACGTCGGGTACCGCCAGCTGCTCCGCTCGCCCCAGGACGGGGTTGTCCGCTGCCTGGGCATCACCCTGCTCGTGCTGGCGCTCCTGGGTCCCATCGTGTGGTCCTGGTACGTGACCTGGGGCGTGATCGTGGTTGCGGCCGCCGCCGTGGGCGGGTTGCGGAAGGCCTCCATCGTCATCAGCACCTTCTGGGCCTTCGTGGGAATGACGACTGTCCACGGCATCTACCTGCGGTTCCTGCACACGTTCGTGCTGACCGACCTCCTGCTGATCGCCATGTTGCTCGCCGTCGCCATCACGCCCCTGGGCCAGTTCACCGGCGGGCGACGGGCGCGCTTGCCACGCCTCACGCCGGGCGTGCTCACCGGCACGAGCGCCGGCGCCGGAGCGGGCGCGGCCACCTGACTCCCGCCGGGCCCGTCAGACCCGCGGCGCGCCTGATCCGCTCAGTCGGCCAAGTCGGCCGCTGACGCGACCCGTTCGGGTCGCACCCGCACGAGCAGCTCGCCGGCCACGCCGTTGCGGCTCCCGTATTCCTCGGCTCGGTCAGCGCCCATGTAGCGGCCGCCGATCCGGCCGGCCCACTGGCGCACCTCGACGAGGTCCTCGCTGATTTCGGCGACACCTTCCACCACCACGAAACTGAAGGGCGGCCGATCGTCGTCCACACAGAGCGACACCCGCGGCTCTCGACGGATGTTGCGCCCTTTCACGGTCGACTCGCCCGTGTTGAAGACGAGCGATCCGTCGTCGTCGACCTCGTACCAGACGGGGGCGATGTGCGGCCGCCCGTCCGCGCGTACCGTGGCCAACTTGCCCGTCCGCGCCGGCAGCGCCGTGAGAAACGAGCGCACCTCTGCCTCGCTCATGGAGTGGTAGGGCATCAGCTGGGCCCGGCGCTCACCCGGGAGTCCCTCCGTTGGCTGTGTAGGCCTCCGTCCAGGCCTGGATCATGGGTCCGAACGCGGCCGGGTTGTAGGCATCCTCCTCGTAGGAGAACTTCATGTCGCCCGCGTAGTGCAGGACCGTGATGTTGTGGGCCTGATGCACCGACCCGTCGCCGGGGTCCTTCATGCGGTTTTCAATCCGGCACACCCACCAGCCACGCTCCTCGTCGCACACACACCACGCGTGCGGAAACGAGGTCATGTCCTTGTTCGGCCACTCCGCCATGAGCGGGGCGATCCAGGCATGAATCTCCTCGGGCCCATGGAAGGTCCCGAACATGTGCTCGAGGTACACCGCATCGTCGGTGAACAGGTCGGCCCACTCACGCCACTCGCCGCTGGCGGCGCAGCGGGCCGCCGTCTCCATGTAGTGCTGGTGGGCCTGCTCGAGCTCTTCTCGACTCCACTGCTGCGTCATGACTTCAGTATCCATTCACTCATGGTGACACTGCGCAATGTGCTCAGGTCGACGAATGCATTGATCTCCTCAATCATCTGCGTGACATTTGCGTTCATGCGTTCGGGGTCTCCCTCCGCACAGTAGAAGAGCATGGGGTCGGTGACGTGCGCCAACGACGGCCAGGCTTCCTCCACGATCCCCGACACGCTCGGCGCTCCGTCGGTGATCGGGCGGAACACCGCGTTGCGGACGTAGCGGGTCCGTGGCTGAATCTCCTCGGTGATGGGAGAGATCCTGGTGTGCCACCTGGTCATCCACTCGTCGAGGGTCTGGTCTGGGTGCTGCTGCAGGAGCGCGACCGTCAGCACGCCGGGCGAGCGCTCGCCGTCGGGCCAGGAACGGGGTGGTCCCCAGCGACTGTCCCCGTAGTCCCTGTAGATGGACTCCACCACCGAATAACCGGCCACCCGCACGGCGGCGGCTTCGAGGATCTGCTCGAAGGGCTCCCGCTCTTCAATGGAGTCCACCCACAGCGAGACGACGCCGTGCAGTGGCGTCTCGCCCTCGGGCGTGGGCACGGGGGCGGGAATGTCACTCTCCGGGTCCCACACGTCGATGGTCAACCGCAGGGGATCGAGGGACAGCAGACCGTCGGCCACCGGTCCGCGCACGACCTCGGCCACCTCGGATCGGGTGCTCTTCTCCCCGAGCCAGACCAGGTACATCAGCTTCTCCACGTTGCTCCTCCCCTCACCACGTAAGCCCGAGTGCCTCGCGCATGGTCGCCTCGAACTCGGCATCGCCGAGCGTCCGTCGCAGCCGCAGCACCAGCGCCGCGTCGTCGCCGACCTCGACCCGCAACGGCGTGGCGGGATCCTCCAGCGCGTCCGCCACCGCGACCCCGACCAGCTCGGGTCCCGGTCGGCCTTCGGGCCCCAGGAGCGTTCCGGCCGTGCCGCTCCACTGGGCGTCCAGGTCGGCGTACAGCGCCGGGACCGGACGTTCATCGCCGTGCTTCATGCCCGGAGCGATGTAGCCGGGCTCAATGATGACCACGCGGATCCCGAAATGACCGAGCTCGAAGTGGAGCGACTCCGAAAGTGCCTCGAGCGCGTGCTTCGACGCCGCGTACGGCCCCTCCATGGGCGTGCCGATCTTGCCCTGCACCGAGCTGACGTTGACCAGGACACCACTCCCCCGCTCGCGCCACCGTGGTGCCACCGCCTGGGCCATGCGCAGAGGGCCCAGCGTGTTGACCTCGAGCACACGCCGGAGGGACTCGAGCGGGTAGGTCTCGAGCGGGCCCGAGCCGGGCACGCCCGCGTTGTTGACGACGGCATCGAGTTCGCCTGCCGCCGCCACAGCTGCATGGACCGATGCGTCCTCACTGACATCGAGCTCAAGGATCTGCACGGCCGGCAGCCCCTCGAGCAGGTCGGCCTTCCGTGCCGTGGCCACCACCTCATGACCACGTGCCGCCAGGACCTCGACCGTGGCCCGCCCGATGGCGCGGGCAGCGCCGGTCACGAGCACTCGCACGGTCAGATCTTCCCGGCGGGAGCGAGGCCGACGAGTTCCTCGCTCACCTCCCACAGGTGCCGCGCCGCCTCCTGGTCCTGGGCCCACAGGCGGGGCTTCCTCGGCTTGCACTTGACGAAGTACTCACCCGTGACGCCCTCCACCTCGGGCGACGATGCAAGGTACACCGAGGTGCGGGCACCCTTGGCCGGCGACAGGAAGAAGGGACTGGCGATCTTGATCCCGAAGGCCAGGAAGCCGTGCGCGTCCCCGTCGCCCCCGTAACCCGTCCGCACCGTCCCCGGATGCAACGCGTTCGCCGTGAGCCACTTGTCGGCGAAGCGCCGGGACAGCTCCACGGTGAAGAGGATGTTGGCCAGCTTCGATTGCCCGTAGACACGCATGCCCCGATAGCCGTGGGTGGTCTGGAGGTCGTCGAAGGGCATTCCCTCGCGGGCTGCATTGTGGGCCGTCGACGCCACATTCACGATGCGCGACGGCGCCGACGCCGTCATCCGGTCGAGCAGCAGGTTGGTGAGGAGAAACGGTCCGAGGTGGTTGATGGCGAACGTGGCCTCGTAGCCATCGACCGTCTCCGCCCTCTCGGTCAGCACCAGGCCCGCGTTGTTGACGAGGACGTCGAGTCGCGGCGCCTGCTCGAGGATCTCCGCCGCGCCCCGGCGCACGGAGTCCAGGTCCGCCAGATCGAAGACCACCAGCTGGACCCGGCCCTCGCCCGCAACCCGCTGGGTGATCGCCGCCACCGCCGCCCGCCCTTTGTCGGCGTTGCGTGCCGTGATCAGCACGCGGGCGCCCATCGACGCCAGAGCGACGGCCGTTTCGAACCCGATGCCGGAATTGCCTCCGGTGACGACCACCGTCTTCCCCTGCATGTCAGGCACCGCCGGCAGCCTCCTCGTCACGAGCAGGCGTCAGCATTCCACACCGTGGAGACACGGACCGGGCCCTCAACGCCACGTGTCACGGGCTTCGACGAGGCCCCGCTCGGGGTCGAGGAAGGTACTGCTGAGCGTGCGCTCGGCCGTGCGCATGTGCCACTGCAGCAGTTCTTCGGTGGCCTCCCAGGCCGCGGCGCCGCTCCCGGATCGATCCTCAGTCAAGAGGTTGTGTCGCTGCTCCGGATCGCGTTCGAGGTCGAAGAGCAACGGCGGCATCAGGGCGGCGTCGGCTGCGAACTGGACGTACTTGTACCGTGGCCCGCGCGAGACGGCCAGCGAGCAATGGCTCATCGGGATGCCGAAGCCCTGCTCGGCCAACTGATTGACCGGGTCCGAAAAGCTCCATTCGAAGTGCGCCGTGTCGCGCCAGTGCGCGGGGGTCGGCTCGCCACGCAGGAAGGGACCGAGGGACCATCCGTCAGCCTGCAGCGGCGTTTCCACGCCGATGAAGTCACAGATCGTCGGGAGCACGTCGACCGACTCGGTCACCGCATCGATGATCTTGCCCCGCGACCCCTCGGCCTCGGAACGTGGATCCACCACAATGAGGGGGACGTGATAGCTCTCGTCCCAGAAGCCGAGCTTCTCGAGCAGCCAATGGTCACCGCCCATTTCGCCGTGATCGCTGGTGAGCACCACCAGGGTGGACTCAGCCAGGCCACGACGGTCGAGGTACTCGAAGAGCGGAGCCAGTCCGTCGTCCACCTCACGCTGCGCCCCGTAGTAGGTCGCCCGCACCTGCCGACGCTCCCGCTCGTCGCGGGAGGCGCCCGCCTCGGGCGTGGCCATGGCGAACGCACCCAGCGGATGGATGGCGCCCTCTTCTTCTGGCGTCGCGCACCCGACGAACGGCCCGACCGCATCGGCCGAATAGCGGTCGTGATACCCGATCGGGTTCCGGCGCGGCGGGTGGGGTCGGATAAAGGAGGCGTGGACGAAGAACGGCGCGTCCCCGTTCTGCTCGAGCCACTCGATCAGGGACCCGCGGACGAAGCTCGTCTGGGAGAGCTCGACCGGAAAGCGCGCCGGCGCCCACGTCGAACCGTGCGCATCAGCTTCCGGGAACCCTTCAATCGGTTCGTAGAGATCGTGCGGATTCGACGGGACATCGAATCCCTGCGCCGCGAGCCACCGTCCCCACGCGGGACTGCCCTTCTCCCAGGGATCTTCGATCAGGGCGCGAAATCCCGGCAGGATCCCCTCGTAGCTGAACAGCCTCGGGTCACCCGGCGGGACCGTGCGCGGATCGACCGAGGAGTCCGTGTACCCGAAGAGCACCGGGTCGTAGCCCGCCGCACGGGCCAACAGCGCCACGTTGGTGAAGCGCGCATCCAGCGGGGTCCCGTTGAGAATGGAGCGATTGCGGTGCTGGTAGGTGCCCGTATACAGGCAGGCGCGCGAAGGTCCGCACGGGGCCGCATTGGCCCAGTGGTTCGCAAAGAGGACGCCCCGGCGAGCCAGGGCATCGAGCGTGGGCGTTTCGACGACCGGATGGCCCAGAGCTGACAGGCAGTCGCCGCGCCACTGATCGAGCGTGATGAAGAGGACGTTGCGTGCCGGCGGCATCCCACACTCTTGCCGATGTCACGCACCCTCGAACCCGGCCGGCCGGCCGGAAGGCGCGGCAACCGACCCGGCCGGGCTCAAGACGTGCGGATCGTCGCCCCGCCGAGCTTCGTCCCGAACTCGATCAACCAGGCCCCGATGCGTGGCGCCACGGCCCGGTGCACCGCTCGGCCACCGGGTACCGGGAGTCCGGTGGCCGAGCGCTGCATCGCGGCGGTCTCACTTGCCGTCACCTCACTGCGGCTCGCTCGCCGCGGCCCAGCCGAAGCCATCAGATCCCGCCGGTGGGCATCTGCCTGCGACTGCGCTGCCCTGGTCTGGATCATCCGTTCACCTCGCTTGTTCGTGTCTTCCTCTATTGGCACATCACAAATCTCACCCAACGAGACTCAACTCTAACTGATAGTTGACATGAATTCAAGAATATTCTAATATAGGTGTATGCCTATGTTCACCGAAGACGCCACTGGTCCCACGACCAAGGCAGTGAGCGCCACTCCGTCTCTGGTGACGGATCTCTCGTGGCTCCTTTCCGTCGCCGCCCGCCCGTCCATGCAGGCCAGGTATCCGAAGCTGGCCGAGATGTTCAAAGGCCGGGAAGATCTGGCGGGCCGGGTACGCAGCTTCTGGGAAAACAGCGCGGAAGAGATGTGCTTCTCCGAGATACAGGTGCTCGCCGAGCACGGCGCAGTGATCAGTTCGACCGATCCGGACGAGCTGTGGGCCGGCATCGAAAGCGCAGTGGCCACCATCCCGCTGGATCTGTCCATGCCGTCGGAGAGTCCCGAGGACCAGGAGATATTCCTCCATCGCTTCGCCGGGCTCCGGGAGTCTTCCGAGCTCCTGCAGTCGTACCTCGCCCTGCTCGAAGAGGTCTGGGCGCCCGTCGACGAGATGTGGCAACAGGCGCTGCCCATCGTGAAAGAGGCGGGGCGTACCCTCATGGCGCAGTATGAGCGGGGTCAGTCACTGGAGTCATTGATACCGAGAGGGTGTGACATCCTCGACGAGCGCCTGCCCGAGATCCTGGCCGACGTCGAGGCGGGACACCCTCTGCTGTTCGTCCCCTGCCTGTTCTTCGGCACGAGCTTGTACATCGAGGTGCCGGGCCTGGTCATCATCGGCGTCGGCGTCAACGAGGATGATGTCACCGCCCGGGCCCGCACCGAGTCGGTGGCCCGACGACTCAAGGCGGTGGCCGATCCCACCCGTCTGGCGATCCTGCACTCGCTGGCCAAGGCGCCCAGCTCCGTGGGCGAGTTGGCGCAGGTGTTCCGTCTGGCCCAGCCCACGGTGAGCATGCACGTCAAGGTGCTCCGGGAGAACGGCTTGGTGCGCTCGGAGCGTCACGACGGGCGGCTCCGGCTCAGCGCGGACGCGGCGGCCGTCGAGTTGCTGCTCGACGAGCTACGCCAAGCGGTGCTGCAGGGAGCCGACGGCGTTCAGCCGGCCGGGGCCAACACGACGGGGAGCGACCGGAGCCCGGCGACCGTGGTCGACCGGACCCTCTCCGCTGTCCCGGTGACCTCGTAGCGCGGAAAACGTCCGAGGAATTCCTCCACGAAGATCCGCGCCTCCAGGCGGGCGAGGCTTGCGCCGAGGCAGACGTGCTCGCCGAAGCCGAACGCCACGTGCATCGGGTTGGTGGGTCGCCGCACGTCGAACTGCGCCGCATCTTCCCCGAAGACGCGCTCGTCCCGGTTCCCCGACGCGTAGAGCATGCACAGGTAGTCACCTGCCGCGATGGGCATATCCGCCACGACGGCATCCTCGGTCGCGGTGCGACAGAACGCATGCACCGGCGTGACCCAGCGCAGGCACTCCTCCACTCCCCCCGGCACCAGCGAGGCGTCGGCCGCGAGAGCAGCGCGCTGCTCGGGATGCTCGTGGAGAACGACCGCCGTCCCTGACAGCAGCGTCCGGGTCGTCTCGTTCCCCGCCACCAGCAGCGTGAGGAGGAACATGAAGAGTTCCTCCTTGCTCAGCGGGCATCCGTCGATTTCGCTTCCAACCAGCAGTGAGACCAGATCATCGCCGGGACGATCCCGCTTGGACCGGATGTGCTCGACGATGAAGCCCGACAGCTGGCCCAGTGCGGCCATCGTCTCGTCGGGCGGAAGGTCGGGCGACTCAATAGCCGCGTCCGACCAGCCGCGAAAGTCATCCCGGTCCGACTCGTCTATCCCGAGGAGCTCCGCGATCACGGTGAGCGGGAAGGGCGAGGCCAGCGTCGAGACGAAGTCGATCTCGCCGCGGGTCTCGGCCGCGTCGAGCAACGTCGAGGCGGTCTTGCGGATCGACTCGGCCAGGCCCGACATGGCCCGCGGGGTGAAGCGCCGGTTGACCAGCCCCCGGAACGCAGCGTGCTCAGGAGGATCCATGTGGAGGATGGAGGGGGCCGCCATCGGGGACTCACTGCCCCGGAGCGGGTCATTGACCAACGCTCCCCGTCCCGAGCAAAAATGCGCGGGGTCACGGCTGAGATTCCTGATGTCCTCGTAGCGGCTGACCACCCAGAAGCCCGGTCCGCACTGACGGACCGGCTCTTCAGCACGGAGCTGCGCCAGCACCTCGAAGTAGTCGTCCCGGAGGAAGAACGCAGCGTCGCGGGGATCAACCCCCGAAAGGTCGATCTGGCCCCGCTGGTCCCCGGACACAGTCCGAGCGTACTGTGCTCCGCCATGCGGACGCCCCCTCCCGACGACATGTCGACCCCCGGCGCATGACGGTGCCGGCCGGGCCGCAGCGCACCGGGGATCCGGGCTCCTCGCCCTACCCGGCGTCACCTGAGCACGCCCCGCTCTCGGGCCTCGACGAGTTCCTGATCCACAACGCGCCGTATCCGGTGCGCGTGATGTGGACACCCGATGCCCAGGCCTACGAGCGCGTGTGGTTCACGTGCGAGGACAAGGTCGGAGAGCTCCTGGTCGTCATCGGCCTGGCCTTCTATCCGAACCTCGGCACCGCCGAGGCCTTCGCCATTGTGAATGTGCGCGGTCAGCACACGACGGTTCGGGCCCACACGCGGTGCCCGACGGACCGGATGGAGATGAGCATCGGCCCCTTCCACTTCGAGGTGGTCGAGGCTTTCCGCCAGTGGCGGCTCACGCTGGACTCCACCGAGCACGGGATCGCCTACGACATCACCTGGGTCGATACGAAGCGTCCGGTGTTCCGCCAACTCGGCGCCGGCATCATCGTCGGTGGACGCGCCGTCAGCCCCGTGGCCGGCTACGACGGCTTCGGGCGCCAAGAAGGATGGGTCGAGGCGCACGGGGAGCGCTTCGATCTCGCGCCGGCCACCCACCTCGGTACCCGGGATCATCACTGGGGCACACGAGACGGCGTCGGCGGTCCCGGTCGCTACATGGGGATGCAGCATCCGCACAGCGGCGAGTGGGTCGAGTTCGAGGATTTCGGGATCTGGGGCGACCATGTGCTCTACAACCTCGGCGACGCGCGGAAGCGCAGTGGGACGCTGGCCAAGCGAGTGCATCGCATGCGCTTCGAGCCCGAGACCAACCTGCTGCACAGTGGTGAGGTCGACCTCGTGTTCGCCGACGGCGCAGTCAAGACGATGACCTTCGAGCGCCTCGGCAACCAGATCGCCTTCCTCCGCTGCGGCATGTACGGGGGGCCGAACGGCGGGACGCCCGACGGCGACATCTGGCACGGGATGCCGGTCGCCACCGGTGACCGGGTCGTCGTGCACGGTGAGACCTTCGACGTGAACGACCCCGGCGTGCGCAGCCGGCTGGCCGGGCAGGACCAGCACCATTGCCGGATTGAGTGCGAGGGCGAGGTGACCTACGGGCTGGTCGAGCCCTACGACACGCTGTGTTACGACGTCTCGAAGGCGGGCGTCATGGGGTTCTCGCTGCTCGATCCCCCGACCTGACCCGCCGGCCTCATCCGCTTTCGGACGAGGCGGCCTCAAGGCGCGCGAGCAGGATGTCGACCATCGGGTTCTCGCTCCGGCGCGTGTCACCGGTGATGCGCTGGTGGCGGTCGTTGATGGCGAGCGCGCGCGCCAGAGCGAACACCTCGTGCCAGGGCAGGTCCCGCGCCTCGTAGCCGGTGCGCTGCCGGTAGCGCTCGAGCGCCTCGCCCGGGCCGAGGAACCCGGGCGGCCGCCCGCCGAACAGCGCCTCCATCATGAACTCGAGGCCGAAGTGCCATCCGAGGTCCATCTCGCGCGGTCCGAGCGAGGCCAGGTCCCAATCGAGCACGGCGGTCACACGGCGCTCGGCATCGAAGACGAGGTTGCCCAGGCGGACGTCACCCCACAGGAGGATTGCGGGGCGTTCCGCCGGCATGTGGCGGGCGCACCAGTCCAGCGCCTGCTCCAGCGCCGGCAACGGGTCGCCCTCGGACGACCACGCCACATACGCCGTCCAGCGCTCCATCGCGTCCCCGAGCAGCGTCCCCGGCAACACCGCGCCGAGGCCAGCCTCCTCCCAGTCGACAGCGTGGATGTCGGCCACGACATCGATGAGCTGTTCGTCCATGATCCGCTGCAGAGCGGGCCCGGCGTCGCGCACGTACGGGTCGAAGAACGGGGCCGGGCCCGGGATGTCACCCACCACGCGGGGCATGGCCAGGAAGGGCGATCCGATCCAGTCCGGATCGCTGACCACGACGGCCGGGGCCGGCGCCGGGACACCGGACGAGGCCACCACGTTCTGCACCAGCGCCTGCGGCCCGAGGACGTACTGCGGGAAGGTCGGCTCGAGCGGCGGCAGCCGCACCACCATGCCCGGATGGGTGGGACCGATGTCGACGAGGACGGTCTCGTTGGCCTGACCGCCCTGGGCCCGCGCCAGGCTCGTCAGCCGCGGCGCCTCGTCGCTCTCAGCGCCGCCACCCAGTCCCCGCACGACATCGGGAAACGCCGTCACCCAACGAGCCAGGCCCTCCTGGAGTGCTGCGTCGTCCCGCGTCGCCCCGGTAGCCACTCAGGGAAGGTAGTTCGATGCCATGGGCACAGGCACTTCTTAGAGTCTCGTGCGTTCCGCGTGCAATGTCTCCCAGCCCGCAACCGAGGCGAAGGTCCCAGGTGAGAAGCGCGAGCCCCACCGACGAGCATCTGTCTCTGTCAGCCTGCGCCTGGCCGGGAGGTGCCTGCACGCTGTCGGCGAACTTGACACCTATTGCATCAAATCGGTACTTCGCCCTGCGTCGTCACGTGTAGTTGTTGCGAGGAGTCGCGTATGCACGCAACGTTCCACGAAAGCCACGCACGTATTGGCGCAATAGTCCAACGCCCGTTGTGTGTGGGTTGTTAACGCCGGGTGCAAGGTGGGCAAGTCATTGACATGGCCGCAACCGCGCAGCAGATGCGCCTGTTCAACAACGATGCCTATGCGAAAACGCCGCCGCCGTCATTTGGACTAGGGAGATTGCTCGGCGTTGTTTTGGTCCTTCTCCTCTGGGTGCCGATCGGGTTGATGATCTGGATACTGACGTAAGACCGCACACGCTTGCTGCGTCAGTGCGTTCTGTCGCCGGAAGCCGGCTGACTCAAAGAACACGGCTGACTCAAGAATGGCTCAAGTCGCCTGACCAACCGACGAGAAACACCTATGGGGGAGCAGAAGCCGGGGCCGGGTTGGACGAAGCAGGCGGACGGCTCGTACGCAGTCGACGAGATCGTCTACAAGGACTTCTCTGGCGCGCAGTCAGTGGCAAGTGTCTTCCACGTATTGGCGTGGCTGGTGGTCATCGGTGGTGTCGTAGCTGCCGCTACCGCCTATAGGCACCTGCATGGCGACGGGTCGTCAAACAGCGATGTTGCAGTCGTTGTCGGTAGCATCCTCGGCGGCACCATCCTTACCGCCGCGATGTCGGCGTTCTTCGGGTACGTCTTGGAACTACTGGTAGCAATCCACTTCGATGTACGAATGCCCGACGCCTGGACGATAGCGACAACTCGTCGCGCTGCTACCTCAAAGGCCCACATTCCAACCACGAGTGCTGAGCCGATTCAGACTGAGGAACCCGACGGGGAGGGGTAGCCGAATGTCGCAGTGACATCGACCGATCCACTCGGCGGCGGACCGACTTGCAGAGACCCGCGCCCCTTGCAATCGGGACAGGCCAGCATGCCAGCACTTCTGTTATGCACCGGCAAGCCTTGCGCACAGCGCCGTCGTCGTCTGCGTTTTTCCCGCTCGCTGTCTGCGGTCCATCGTCCGGAGTCTCGGTCCCACAGTCGGCTACCCATCAATGGTGGGGTCGGTTGCGGTCGTCTGCCGTGCAACATCCGCGCGATACGAACCGGCTGCGAGCGGAGTTTTGCGGTATCCAAGGGTGTCGAACGGTCGGCAGATTTGACGTCTTACCTGCGAAAACGCAGGTCGGCGCGGTGCCAATCCCGCTCAGGGAAGGTAGACCACGGCGCGCCAACGGCCGGTCATCTCGGCCCGGCACAGGGCGGTGCCGGCACGGACGGACCACTCCAGGACGTCGGGCTCCGCCACCGCCACGGGCGTCTGGACCAACAGGCCCCGCCGGGCGTGGTCCTGGCGCACCACCCACCCGTCGGGGACGACCACGCCCGCCTCGGCCAATCGGGCCACGGCCTTGCCGCCGGTCGGGTGCATGATGCCGATGGTCAGCCCTTCGGCGTCGCGCCGTTCCTTCTTGGGCGGCATTAACGTCGTCATCGTCACCGGCGCCGCGTTGTTGCCGAAGAAGGCGAACAGACCGGCGCGCGGATGCACGTCGGAGGCCTCTTCGTCGATCCCGGGCATCAGGTTGATCCACCCGCTGCCGGCGGCGCGCAACGACCGCAACTGGTCGGCCACGGCCGCCACGTCGGGCGGCTTGAACTCCATCGTCTTGTTCCGGCGCGCACTCATCGTTGCCATCCTGACAGCAGCCATTCGACCACCTCGGGCGCCGGACGCGCCGCGGCAAGGTGGAACCCGGTTCCCGCATACAGGCTCATGTGCCCTGTGTCGCCGGCGCGAGCGGAGGCGGCGCGCAGGGGCCGCGTGGCGTTGTTGATCTCGGGGTAGGCGGCGGGCGCGCCCGGATGGTCCTCCACCATGGCGTTGACCAGCGCCCGGGCCCGGCGACCGCTGAAGGCCCGGGTGAGTGTGGTTTGCGTGAAGGACGCGGCACCGAGTGCCTCCTTCAGGACCGCCGGCGCGCCGCTCTCGGGGCAGCGCAGGAACGCCGTCCCGGCCGCCACCAGGTCCGCCCCCCGGGTCAGCAGGTCGGCCACATCATCGGGGCCGGCCACACCCCCGCCGACGACCAACGGGACGAGCGTGCGGCGGCGGACGGCGGCCAGCAGGGCCCGCACCGGCCGGTCCTCGTCGGGGCGGTCGGCGTTGACCAGGCTGCCCCGGTGCGCACCGGCCTCGGCCCCCTGCAGGACCAGGGCGTCGGGTCCCGCCCGCAGCGCCAGGGCCGCCTCCTCCGGCGTCGTCACGGTGAAGAGGACGAGCGAGCCGGCCGCCTGCAGCGCGCGCACGACATCGACCGCCGGGATCCCGAAGGTGAAGCTGACCGCGGCGGGGGGAGCTGCGAGCACGGCGTCGACCTTGGCGGGGTAGCCGTCGTCGTCCCAGACAGCCTCGCCGAGCGCCACACCGAGGGCCATAGCGTCGGGCTCCACCGCCGCCACGTACGCTGCCAGCTCCTCGGCGACCTGCGTCGGGCCACCCGGGACGAACAGGTTGACGCCGAACGTGTCCACGCCGCCGGCCCGGACGGCCTCCATCTCCTCCGCCAGGGCCGATGCCGTCTTGTAGCCACCGGCCAGGAACGCCAACGCACCCGCCCGGGTGCTCGCGACCACCAGGTCCACCGTCGAGGGACCCCCCGCCATGGGGGCCACAACGAGCGGAAGGCGTGAGAGCCCTCGCAACCGCGCCGCGCCGCCGGTCAGGGCGGCCGGGAAAGAGGATGCCGGGCGCAAGGTCGTGGGCACACCCGCACTCTTACCCAGCGCGGCCATCGGCCGCTACGGTGGGCCCCCAGTGGACCTCGACCTCCTCCACACGCTCCGCAGCACCGGTGCGGCCCGCCAGTTCCATCCCGAGCCGGTCGACGACGAGGTGCTGGCCCGGCTGCTCGACACGGCCCGCTTCGCGCCGAGCGGCGGCAACCGGCAGGGCTGGCGCGTGATCGTCGTGCAGGACCCCACCGCCCGCACTGCACTGCGCGACCTCTACCTGCGTGGGTGGTACGAGTATCTCGCCATGGGGTTCGCCGGACTGGTCCCGTGGGCACCGGTGACCGACCGGGCCGCGGAGGCCGAAGCCATCGCTGGCGCGGCGCCCTTCGCCGAGGCCGGGGCGGCCACGCCCGGCTTCGCCGAGACGCTCGACACGGCGCCGGCGCTCCTCCTCGTGCTGGCCGACCTCAGCGCCCTCGCCGCCGTCGACCGCGACCTGCCGCGCTACACCTTCGCCGGCGGCGCCTCCATCTACCCCTTCGTCTGGAGCCTGCTGCTGGCCGCCCGGACCGAGGGCCTCGGCGGCGTCATGACCACCATGCCGGTGCGCCAGGAGGACGAGGTGCGCGCGCTGTTCGGCATCCCCCCGACGGTGGCGGTAGCCGCCCTCGTCGTCCTGGGCCGCCCCGTGACGGTGCCGAGCCGCCTGCGCCGCGCACCGGTGCACTCCTTCG
The DNA here is from genome assembly GCA_036509775.1 of Acidimicrobiales bacterium. Lineage (GTDB taxonomy): Bacteria > Actinomycetota > Acidimicrobiia > Acidimicrobiales > RAAP-2 > Bog-473. The sequence goes on along the minus strand of DATCEZ010000217.1, from coordinate 7,085 downwards.
CCTGGGTCGACCGTTTCGAGGGCACGCCGATCGCTGGACCCTGACGCGGCCGATTGTCCCGATCCGGCCGAGCAGCGACTCCCCGCTCCACGCACGATCTCGTCTGCACCAGCCCGTTTGGGGAGCCGGACCCAGGCCGTGCTCAAATGGGCCATGGCCCAGAACGTCCTCGGGGAAGCGCTCGAGCCCTGCAACCTCGACCCCGTCACCGGCTTCTACCGGGACGGGTGCTGCAACACCGGGGCGGAGGACATCGGCGTCCACACGGTATGCACCCGGGTGACCGCCGACTTCCTGGCCTTCTCGGCCTCGGTCGGCAACGACCTGTCGACGCCGCATCCCGAGTTCGGCTTCGCCGGCCTGCAGCCGGGCGACCAGTGGTGCCTGTGCGCGCCACGCTGGCAGGAGGCGTTCGAGGCCGGCATGGCGCCTCCCGTCGTCCTGGCCGCCACCCATGCCGCCACCCTGGAATGGGTGCAGCTGGGCGACTTGGTGGCGCACGCCATCTAAGTTCCCCTCGTCGTCGTCCCACCGGAGGTCACCTATGGCGCAGAGCGCACAGCACACGGTCGTCAGCGTGGACCGGGTCATCAACGCACCGCCGGCGGCACTGTTCGCCGTGGTGGCCGATGCCACGCGCCACCCCGAGATCGACGGCTCCGGCCAGCTGGTCAAGGCGAAGGACGGTGCGGCACAGCAGCTGGCGCTGGGCTCGACGTTCGGGATGGCGATGAAGATGGGGGTGCCCTACACCGTGACCAACACCGTCATTGAGTTCGAGCAGGACCGCCGCATCGCCTGGCAGACGGTGCTGGCGGGGCCGCTCGGACGGTTCCTGGGCGGCCGCATCTGGCGCTATGAGCTCGAGCCCGTCGACGGCGCGACGTTGGTGACCGAGTCCTGGGACCTGAGCCAGGACAAGCAGGCCTTCTTCTTGAAGAACCCCAAGATCGGCCAGCACACCGCGGCCTCCATGTCCAGGTCGCTCGACCGGCTGTCAGAGATCACCGAGTCATGACCGCCCTCGCCATCGACATCGACGCGGCGTGGGAGGAGCGGATCCTTCCCGCTCTGAGCGAGTACACCCGCATCCCCTGCCTCTCCCCCGCCTTCGACCCGGACTGGGAGGAGCGCGGCGCCATCGCGGCGGCGGCCGAGCTGCTGGCCACGTGGGTCAAGGACCAGGAGCCGGCACTCACCGTCGAGATCGTCACGTTGCCCGGGCGCACGCCGCTGCTGCTGATCGACAACGGCGGCAGTGGCGACCCCATCCTCATTTACGGCCACATGGACAAGCAGCCGCCGCTCGGCGAGTGGCGCAGCGGGCTCGGGCCGTGGGAGCCGGTGCGCGAGGGCGACCTCCTCTACGGCCGGGGGACGGCCGACGACGGCTACTCGACGTTCGCCGCCGTGACGGGTCTGGTGGCGGCGGGCGGCGGCCAGGGCCGCGTGCTCGTCCTCATTGAGGCGAGCGAGGAGAGCGGCAGCCCCGACCTCGCCGCGCACCTCGAGAGCCTCAAGGAGCGCATCGGGACGCCGCGGCTCGTGATCTGCCTCGATTCGGGTGGCCTCAGCTACGACCGCCTCTGGTTGACGTCGTCACTGCGCGGCAACCTCGTCGCCACGGTGAAGGTCGACGTGCTGACCGAGGGCATCCACAGCGGGCAGGGCGGCGGCGTGGTGCCCTCGTCCTTCCGCATTCTGCGCCGGATGTTGTCGCAGATCGAGGACGAGACGGATGGCCGCATCCTCTTGCCGGAATTGCTCGGGGCGGGGATCCCCGACGCGCACCGGGCCAACATCACCGCGTTGGCGGCCGAGTTCCCCGACAGCGCCGCCCCGATCGTCGACGGGCTCCATCTGCTCACGCCTGACCCGGTCGACCGCCTCGTGGCGCGCACCTGGGGCGCCGCGCTGGAGGTCACGGGCGCCGACGGGCTGCCCAAGCCGCGTGATGGCGGCAACGTGCTGCGGCCGTCGACGACCCTGAAGTTCTCGCTCCGGCTCCCGCCCGACGTCGACGCCGAGGTGGCCACCGACGCCCTCATTGCGGCCATCCGGACCGACGAGGGCGCACACGTCACCATCGACCTCGAGGCGGCCGCCGCCGGCTGGATCGCCCCGCCGCTCGAACCCGCCACCGCCGCCACGCTCTCCGCTGTGTCGCAGGCGCGCTTCGGGCGCGAGCCCAGCCTCGTCGGCGAGGGCGGCTCCATCCCTTTCCTGGCCGATCTCCAACGCGGTTTCCCCGGCACGCAGTTCGTGGCGACAGGCGTCCTCGGACCGCACTCCAACGCGCACGGTCCCAACGAGTCGCTGCACATCCCGATGGGCAAGGCCGTCACGCAACTCGTGGCGGAGTTGGTGCGATGAGGGCGTCGCCGCAATGACGGACACACCAGCAACGACGCCACTCCCGCTCGCCGGCAAGGTCGCCCTCGTCACCGGCGGCAGTCGCGGCCTCGGGCGCGCCATGGTGCTGGCCTTCGCCGACGCCGGCGCCGATGTCGTCGTCACCAGCCGCAAGCTCGACGCCTGCCAGGCCGTGGCCGCTGAGGTCGAAGCCAAGGGTCGGCGGGCGCTGGCGGTCGCCTGTCACATCGGACACTGGGACGAGATAGAGGATCTGGTCGAGCAGGCCTACGCCGCCTTCGGGCGCGTCGACGTGCTCGTCAACAACGCCGGCATGTCGCCCCTCTATCCGGACCTGGCCTCGGTGAGCGAGGACCTGTGGGACAAGGTCCTCGGCGTGAACCTGAAGGGGCCGTTCCGCCTCACTGCGCTCGTCGGCACGAGGATGGCGGACGGCCCATATGGTGGGTCCATCATCAACGTCTCGAGCACCGGCTCCCTCCGTCCCGCGCCCGACATGCTGCCCTACGACGCCGCCAAGGCGGGGTTGAACACCATCACCGAGGGCTTCGCCAAGGCGTTCGGTCCCACGGTGCGGGTCAACTGCATTATGGCGGGACCGTTCCTCACCGACATCGCCGAAGACTCCTGGGGCCCTGCCGCGCGTGAGCGCGGCCTGCCTCACCATGCGCTGGGGCGCGCCGGCGAGCCCGACGAGATCGTCGGTGCCGCTCTCTACTTCGCCACCGACGCCTCGTCCTACACATCAGGCGCCGTCCTGCGCGTCGACGGAGGGATCCCATGACCGACACCGCCACGCAGTCCGACACCGCCGTCACGGCCGACACCGCCGACTTCTGGTTCGATCCCCTGTGCCCGTGGGCCTGGATCACCTCCCGTTGGATGCTGCAGGTCGAGGAGGTGCGCGACATTCACGTCCGCTGGCACGTGATGTCGCTGGCCATCCTCAACGAGGGGCGGGACGAGCTCTCCGACGAGTACAGGGCCCGGCTCGCCCTGGCCAAGGGCCCCGTGCGCGTCTGCATTGCGGCCGAGCAGCTGAAGGGTCCCGACATCCTCGGCCCGCTCTACACGGCGCTCGGCAACCGCATCCACCTGCAGAAGCGGGGCCTCGGCGAGGAGTCCGCGTCAATCATTGCCGAGGCGCTGGACGAGGTCGGCCTGCCGGCCTCGTTGGCCGAGGCGGCCGGCTCTGAGGAGTTCGACGACGCGCTGGCGGCCTCCCATCACGCCGGCATGGACCCGGTGGGTGACGACGTGGGCACGCCGGTGATCCACTACAACGACACGGCCATCTTCGGCCCCGTCGTCACGCCGGCACCCAAGGGCGAGGCAGCCGGGCTGTTGTGGGACGGCGTCCTGCTGTGCACGGCGACCGACGGGTTCTTCGAGTTGAAGCGAACCCGGGACCGGCGCCCGAGCTTCGACTGACTCAAGCCGGGCCGGGTCAGGCCGACTGGAGTCAGGTCGACTGGGATCAGGCCGAGCGGTTCCGCATCTGCGGCAGCCGGCGTTTCGTTTCACGCTGCTCGTCCAGCACACCCTGCAGTTCACGCAGCACATCGGCCGCGTCCGCGTCCGCGGCGCGGTTCCGGCGCTCCTCGGGATCCGCCGTCAGGTTGTGCAGCTCCCACGCCGATTCGGCCGGCGGGGCCGCGAACGGATTCGCCGGCAGGCCGTGGGCCTGGTCGAACTCGTCGAGGCGCTCGTAGTAGTGGTTGAGCTTCCACACTTCTGCACCGGCGCCGGCGGCGGCGGCGGTCGGCAGCGACGTGATGACGGACTCGACGTGTGAGGGGTTCGGCACGGTCTCGTACTGCTGGCCGCTCACCATGCCCAGCCGCGAGAGGCCGCGGGAGACGTCGTCCTCGGTCATGAAGTAGAGGGGCTCCGCCAATGACGCGGCCGGTGCCGAGCCCCGCAGCACCGGGCTGAGGTCGCGGCCCGGGAGCGGCTGGGTCTCGTCGTGCTCCACGGCGACGATCGCCGCCGCCCGCTCGACGTCGATGCCGGCCAGCCCGAGCAGCGTGGGCAGCAGGTCGACGTGGCTCGTCGGCGTGTGCACCCCTTCGGGTGTCGCCGCAATGCCGGGCCCGCGCACCAGCAGCGGGACCCGGATGGCCTCGTCGTACGCGTTGTACCACTTCTGCATGAGGCCACCGTGGGCGCCGACCAGGTCGCCGTGATCGGAGGTGAACACAATCACGGTGTCGTCGGCCATCCCCGACGCCTGCAGGGACTCGAGAATACGACCGATGGCCCTGTCGACCAGCTTGTGCAGGTAGTAGTACAGCCGGCGGTAGCTCTCGTCATTCGGCTGCTCGTAGAGCATGGCCGGCCACGCCTTGGTGAACGCCTCTTGACAGGCGGGTCGCCCCGCGAACGAGTCAGCCTGCGACGGCGCCTCGGGGATGGCGGGCAACGTGTCGTCGTCCACGGGCGGGAAGCCGAGGAGCGCCTCCCAGCCGAACCCGTTGAACGCGATGTCGTGCGGGTTGACGAAGGAGGCCACCGCCAGCCAGGGTCCGTCACGGCGGGCGGCGCCCAGGTCGGCGAAGAGCTCGACGACCTGCTCGGCGAAGACGCCGTCGCGCACCACACCGCAGTCGGCCTTCGCCGCGCCGTGCGGCTCGCGGCCTACCCAGCCCGAGAAGCCGTAGGGATCGAGGCGGTCGGCCCCCTTGTAGGCCGCCACCGCGGCGGGAATGGGCGTGCCCGTCTCGTCGGACGCCATCAGTCCCTCGTGGGAACCGGGGATCATGAGGTCGGCGTGCGAAATGTGCCACTTGCCCCGGTAATGCGTCTCGTAGCCACCGGCGCGGAACCAGTCGCCGAGCGTCGGCACCGAGTTGGGATCGAGCCACTGCATGTCCGGGTCGTTGGCCTTCTTGGCCAGGCCGTCGGTGTTGGCCGCGCCGTGCAGCGAGGGGTACTGGCCCGTGAAGAGCGTCGTCCGACTGGGCAGACAGGCCGTGGAGCCGGCGTAGTGCCGATGGAATTCGAGGCCACCGTCCCGGATGGACTGGCGGGCGCCGAGTTGCTCCCGGCGGAAGCGGGCCAGGTACTCGCTCTCGTACGGAGGTGGGTAGCGCTCCTCGTCGGTCATGATGACGAGGATGTTGGGTGGCGACATCGGGGCAGGTTACATGCCCATTCCAGCGCTACGGCAGCGGCCGGGAGGGCTCAGTAGTAGCCCTGCATCAGCTCGGTGGACCAGCTCGGCTGGCGGATGTCGTCGCCCGCCGGCTCGAACTCGCGCATGTAGGGCTTGACGTCGAGCACCGGCGACCCGTCGATGGCATCGAGGCCCCGCACGTGCAGGTCGAGGCCTTCGACCCGCAACAGGCGACAGGTCGACACACCGAGCCGGTTGCGTCGCATTCTGGCCCGCTGGGCGAACATGCCCACCTCGGGCCACTCGGGATTGCCCCTGGGCCGGCGCGCCCCCGTGCGCACGTCGGCCGGATCGACCAGGTGGAACTGGAAGACCACCACCAGGTGGGAGAAGGCAGACAGGCCTTCTACCGCATCGGGCCCGAACCGCGCCGCATCCGTCCGGATGCGGCGCCTCGATGCCGCCCCAATCGTCGTCGACGGGCTCGGCGCGAACGCCGACGACAACACCGACCGGCTCCAGCGCGATCATGACGGGCAAAGCTAGTTTTTGCGCGTGAGGGCACGGCGCCAGGGTCAGGAGCACGGCGGCTGACCGTATTCGTCATCACCCTCAACGAACTGCGCCGGCGGGTGCGCGACCGCTCAGCCATCATCACCTGCCTGGTGGCGCCCGTCGCCATTGCCGCCATCCTCGGCTTCGCCTTCGCCGGGAACACCTCGCACGCCCCGATCCCGATCGGGGTCTCGGGTGCCTCGCCGGCCTTGCTACGGGCGGCCGTCCACGCCAGCCAGCTGCCGGGCAACGTCGAGGTGCGGCTCGTCCCGGGCGAGGCCACCGTGAAGCGGGAGGTGGCCGACGGCACCCTGGCCGGGGGCGTGGTCCTCCATGGGGGCCCGCACACCCTGGCCCATCTCCTCATTCCGATGGTGGCCCCAGGCGCCACACCGTCACCGGGATTCGAGATCGTCGACAGGGCCAGCGCCTTGACCGGGCAGGAGGACGCCGAGTCGCTGGCGGCCGGACTGGCCAGCCGGCTCTATGCGGGTCATCTGGCGTCGGGCACGGCGACGGACACCGCCGCCATTTCGGTCTCGGCGAGCACGCTCGGCAACGGCGGCAAGGCCGTGCTCGACTACTTCGCACCCTCCATCGCCGTCGTGTTCCTGTTCATCGGGAGCGGTCTCGGCATGCGCTCCCTCCTGCTGGAGCGCTCCAACGGGACGCTGGCCCGGCTGGCGGCGGCGCCCGTGCGCCCGGCGGCCATCGTCTGGGGAAAGCTGGTGGCCATCGGCCTGACGGGGCTGGCCTCCATCCTCATCGTGTGGGGCGTCACGGTCTTGGCCTTCGGAGCCGACTGGGGCGCTCCGCTCGGGGTGCTCATGCTCTGCGTGGGGGCCACCGCCGCCATGTGCGGTCTCGGGGCCTTCCTGACGTCGTTCGCGCGCACCCCCCAGGAGGCCTTCGCCGCCTCCCTGGTGGTCGGCCTCGTCCTGGCCCTGCTCGGCGGCAACCTGCTGCCGCCCGGGGCCCTGCCCGAAGCCCTGCAGGTGCTCAGCCTGGGGACGCCGAACGGCTGGGCGCTGGTCGGGTTCGG
>DATCEZ010000216.1:0-5469 GCA_036509775.1 Acidimicrobiales bacterium | reverse complement strand
CCCGCCGCTTGATCCGCCTGGGCGGACCGCGTGATCCGGGTCAGGCGGATCAAGCGCCGATCACCGCGTCACTGGGCCGGCGAAGCGTCTCGGGCGTGCCGGTGGGCACGTTGAAGACGAAATACTCGACACCTGCCGCAGTCAGCTCCTCGATGGGTGCCACCAATTGGTCGAGCGTGCCGACGTCGGATCCCGTCAGTTCATCGCCGGTCACCTGGCGCAAGAAGTCCTTGTGCCGACGCGAGCTGTATTCGCCGTGCCAGGGCGCACCAAGGCCAAGACACTGAAATGGTTCCGCATTAGCCAGCGACCGTGGTGGCCGTCGCCGACATGGTGATGAAATCACGCGCCCATGCGGGGTCGAAGAAGGTCGCGGAGGTCTGCGCGCTACTCGGCTGGAGAGTGCTCCCGTTCGACGGCGCGGCCAGGTCGTTCGGAATCGTTGGGTCGTAGGTGGCGAAGACGGGCCAGTTGGGGTTTATGTCGAGTTCCATGCCTCGGATGACTCCCGCCTGTACCAGGAGCTGGGCGACTTGCAACGGCGTCAAACCGGGGCCCGCCGTGTAGACGAGGGCACCGTCGGCGGTGACGCCGGCACCCGATCGCCACTGGTTCTCTATCCCCGGGACGGTGGAGGAGCACGACGTCACACCACACGTGGCCCCCCAGGCCTGCCAGTCGGGGCCGGTCGCCTGGGCGGTCGGCAGCCCGCCTGCGACAAGCGGAACGAGGTTCTGCCGGACGGCGACCACATCGGGTGTCATGGACACATCGGTGTCCCATGCGCCTACCGTGACCGACCCGTTGGCGTAAATCACGAGGGATGCCGCCCCAGCGACCAAAGGGACGACGGTGCGCCCCTCTGTGTAGTAGCCGCCATCGGCGGCGTTCATCATGAAGCCGCCGTTGAAGGCAGCGACCAGGGTGGAGGCCTGGGCGGGTTGGACCGGTGCGCTGAACTCGTACGGGCCGCCTCCCGGGCTCTTGGAACCCGAGTACAGCTGCGCCGAAAGGAGGCGGGTGTCCATCCAGGCGATCCCGGCCGGTTGCGTGCCGCCGGGAGCCACTAGCGCCGTCTCGTAGACGGCCGGGACGCCGCTGACCGGACGACCCGCAGCGGTCCAGGCGCCTTCGCCGACCGGTGCCGGCGCGGTCAAGGGAATCAATCGCGCCGGAGTCGGAAGAGGGACCGGGATCTTCGGGGCCTGTGACGTCGAGGTGGTTGTCGCAGGTTTCGTGGTCGGCGTGGTCGGCGTGGTCGTCGGCGGGCCGGGCGAGATTGTGCCCGATCCTCCCGATGCCTTAGCGCGAGCGACGCTGCGAACTGGCGTTCCGCCGCTGCATGCTGTGAGAACCAGTGCGAGACAAAGGGCGAGAGCGATCGGCAGGGCCCGCTGCGCGCCGGGGCGAACACGACGGCGCACAATCAGCGGCTGCTCCCCACAAGGAGTGAGGAGAGCGGCGTACTTCTCGAGCCGTGCTGCGCGGGACTGCGGTGCGACCCCTGGCCTGCCGCCCGCCATGGTCCGATCTTCGGAGCGACTACGAGAGCCAGGATCCCGCCAGTGACCGACTGTGCCCACGATGAGCCATTGCCGGGCACTCGCCCCGTGTTCTTGCCCTCTCGTGCTTCCGTAGAAATTCCTCGGGATCGGGTGTCGCGTTGAAGCCTCGGACCTTTGGCCCCCGACGCCGGAGCCAGGTACTGCTCAATCGCCTGGGCGAGTCCACCCGCGATCACCTCTTGACCCGACGGGCTGGCGGCCAAGGTGCCCTCGAAGGGGTCGGTGATGAAGAGCGGTTCGATGAGTGCCCCCGGCATCTGGCTCGGCGTGGTGAACCACCCGGGGTCGGCCGGGCCGAGCAGCAAGAGGTGACCGTAGTCGGCCGCGGCAGTGCTCAGGGCGGGCCCGCCGAGCTGGCTGTCGTCGGTCACCCCGAGATTGGGGATCCCCCAGCCCTGGGCGCTCATGGCGCCAAGGACGTCGTTCTGGATCAGCGTCGCCAGGCGGAGGTTCTGTGCCGAGAAGGATCGGGCGGTGTCGTACCCCGTCACGGCGCCGGCGTTGTAGGGCGAACCCCCAGCGTCGAAATAGATGCCCACCAGGACGTTCGCTTTTGCCATATTGGCGCAGATGTCGCGGGCCGCTACGTCGTCGTGCTCGCCCTGGACCGTAAACAGGCCTCCCGAGACGTCGCCGGGCCGGGGGCGGATCACCGTCTCGGCCTTCGTCCGCGAGACCACCACCGTGAACCCCTTCGCCCGGAGGAGCGTCATCGTGTCGAGCTCGACCGGGAGCGTCTCGTCGGCTTCGTAAATTGTCTCGCCCGACTGGGTCTCGCCCACGCCCCCTGGGTCGAGACCGCCGTGGCCGGCATCAAGGAAGACGGTCAGGTGGCGGTCACCCGACGCAGGGGGGTACTCGACGCACGCGCCGGGTTCAAAGTACCGGGCGTCGATGGCGCGGCTCGCGGTGATGCGGCGCAAGGCGGACGTCCGAAGCTTCGGTTCGGACGCGAACGACGACTGTGACACGAACGCCATGACCGCGGCAGCCGTGACGACCACCAGCGCGGAGCGTCGACGCCTCCGCTGGGATCTCACCCCGGCAAGCGGCGCCACACTGCTCCTGGGAGGAAGCGGAAAGCGGTGAACACCCACCCGAGGAGCCCGGGTGACCAGATCACCACCTCTCCGCGTGCGAGGCCACGCATGATGTCCGAGGCGACCCGCGACGCGTCTACGGCGAAAGGTGCAGGAGAGCGACCGGCGGTCATCTTGGTGCGCACAAAGCCGGGTCGGACGATGTGCAGCGTGACACCGGTGCCACGAAGAGCTTCGGACAGACCTACTGCGAAACCGTCGAGGCCTGCCTTGGCAGCGCCGTAGACGAAGTTGGAGCGTCGAATTCGAAAGCCAGCCACCGAGGACAGCACCACGATGCGGCCATGGCCCTGGCGCCTCAGCTGATCCGCCACTACCGATAGTGCCGCCGCGGGCCAGGTGAGGTTGACCGTCATCATGCGGGCGACCCGATCAGGGTCCGTCTCGTCCACGGCCTGGGACCCGAGCTCCCCCACGGCGACGACGACAAGATCGACCGCCTCAGCGGCAGCCTCGAAGCACCGCATCACGGTCTCGTCAACGTCGTCGAGCACGTTGGCGTCGAACGTCACAGTTCTGACCCGCGCCACGCTGTGACGAAGGTCCTCTGCCGCCTGCTCGAGGGCCATGCGGTCGCGCCCGGCGAGGACGACGGATCTGCCGCGGTCCTCCATGAGCAGAGCGACAAGCTCGCGAGCAATGTCCGACGTCCCGCCGAGCACAACGACCGACTGGGGGTGACCGAACGCGTCCTTCATCACAGGATCCCGAGCCTGCGGGACAGGTCGGACGCCAGCACGCCTTCGGGATCGACCCTCCGGCGGACCCTACTCATGTCGCCCAGCCGCGGGTACATGACGGGGAGGAGCTCAGGACGCAGGCGGGAGTCCTTGGCCAGATACACGCGACCACCGGCAATTGCAACGGCATCATCGAGGCGGTCCAGCAGCGCGGGTAGATCGGGCGGCCCGAGCGGGAAGTCGAGCGCGAGGGTCCAGCCCTCCTGACTGAAGGAGAGCGGACCAGGCGTCCCGGGTCCGAAGCGCTTCAGGACGGCGAGGAAGGAGGGCGCCCCCGACGATGCGATCGAGTGAACAGCGTCCTCGATGACATCGGTCCGCTCCGCAGGCACTGCGAACTGGTACTGCACGAAACCCTGCGGTCCATAGAGGAGATTCCACCGAGCCACGCCGTCGAGCGGATGGAAGAACCCAGCCAGCGGACGGAGCGAACCTCGTGACTCCAGGGACGTCCGAAACCACGCCTCGTTCAGGGCGCGCACTGATAACCGGTTCACGAGCCGGGCAGGCACCGGGTGTGGCACACGCATCCTCGGATCTCCTGGCATCTCCCGGCTGCGCCCGCGCAGCCTGTGCGGGATGGCGCCGGAAGCGGCGTGGTCCCCCCTCGTCAAGACCGAGCGGTGGTCGCCGTTGCGGCCGCCGAAGCAGTCCAGCCACGCCACGCTGTAGTGGTAACGGCAGTCAGTCTCCTCCATCGTCGACATGAGGTCCTCGAGGCGCGTGAACCGCTGGTTGTCCACCTGAATCCACGACGTCTCAACGGGGATGAGTCGCAGGACGGCGCTGACCACCACGCCGGTGAGGCCCATGCCGCCGGCGGTGGCCCAGAACAGCTCGGGGTCTCGATCAGGCGCCACCGTGACCACGCCGCTCGGTGTGACGATGGTCATCTCCACCACGTGCCGGGCGAAGCTGCCGTCGCGATGGTGGTTCTTCCCGTGGACGTCGGCGGCGATGGCGCCCCCGACGGTGACGTAGCGCGTTCCCGGTGTCACCGCGACGAACCAGCCCGCCGGGATGAGGCGCCGCATCAGGTTGTGCAGGCTGACGCCTCCACCGACTTCGATCGTCCCCGCCACCTCGTTCAGGGCGCCGATGTGACCCAGGCCCGCCGTGTCGATGGTGAGCCCACCGCTGCACTGCGCGGCGTCGCCGTAGCTCCGGCCCAGGCCGCGGGCGATGACTCCACCGGAGTGGTCGTGCATCGAGGCCAAGACGGAGGACGCGTCCAAGGGACGGCTGACCAGGGCGGTCGTGGGCGCGGTCCTGCCCCAACCGGACAGTGGACGAGGGGAGCTCGCGACGGTAACGGTCATCCGTACAGGCCTATGCCCATGAGGGCCAGCCAGAGCACCCCGTAACCCTGCAGCACGTGGTCACCTAGGGCCAGCTGTTCGGGCTCGCCGCCGCGGCCGGCGTCGAGGAGGCGCAGGATGTGCAAGACCGAGAGCACGAGGGGAATGACGGTCAGCTCGATCCAGACGACGCGGTCCCCGGCATGGGCGAGCAGCCCGGTCCGATCGAACGCCCACAGGCAATAGGACGCCACCGTGACGGTGGCCGAGATGGTCAGGGTCGACTTGAGGAAGGACTCGCTGTACTCGTCGAGCACCGTACGGTGCTCCCCCCGATCCTCTCCCAGCCGGGCGTGCTCCGCACAGCGCTTCCCGCTCACGATGAACAGGGCGGCGAACGAGGTGAAGACGAGGAACCAATTTGAGAGGGGTACGTGGGCCACGACGCCTCCAGCAACCGCCCGCAACACGAAGCAGAACGCCACCACCGCCAGCTCCATCACGGGCTCGCGCTTCAAGCGGATGCTGTAGGCGATGCTCAATCCGGCGTAGGAGGCTACGACGACGGCGAACCCCCAGGGGCGAACGAGCAGCGCGGCGGCGATGGCGGTCGCGATGAGCGCGATCCCGACGCCGAGGGCGACACCTGGTCGGAGCGCGCCGCTGGCCACGGGTCGGAACCGCTTGAGGGGATGATATCGATCCGATTCGGCGTCCACCACGTCGTTGACGAGGTAGGTGCCCGAGGCCACCACGCAGAAGATCA
>DATCEZ010000215.1:0-6584 GCA_036509775.1 Acidimicrobiales bacterium | reverse complement strand
CAGCAACTGGCCCTCGAGCTCGGAGCTGCCAGCGCCGGTGACGCCGACGTCGCACCACCGGAACCGCTGGACTCGGCCATCCTGTTCGCACCGGTCGGCACGCTCGTGCCGCCGGCCCTGGCCGCCCTGGACCGGGGCGGCACGCTGGCCGTCGCCGGTATCTACCTCTCCGACATCCCGGCGCTCCACTACCAGGAGCATCTCTTCGAGGAGCGGGCGCTCCAGAGCGTCACGGCCAACACCCGGCGCGACGGGGAGGAATTCCTGGCCGAGGCCGCCCGGATCGGCATCCGTGTCTCGGCCGTCACTTACCCGATGGATCGCGCCGACACCGCGCTGGGGGACCTGCGAGACGACCGGGTCAACGGCGCTGCGGTCCTGGTGAGCTGATCGCCGTCAGGGCAGGTGCCAGGTTCACCTGGCAGTGCGGAAGGTCGGCGCGCCGTTTCTCCCAGCCCGAAGCAGACGCGTGCGGACACCGGCTGAGCAGGGAAAATACCCTGGAAAGCGAAAGCGCCGACGGTGCCCCAGTCGATTCACGTCGAAACGTTGTCACAGGGCCCTTGGCGATAGGTCCTGGAGCTCTCGACTGGGGCACGCACGCCGGCAGTGCGATCAGGCGGTAGATCGCTTCAGCCATTATTCCCGATCCGGAGGACCGTAAACACAGAAAATCAGAAAAATGTCTGTGCGTTTAGATGACGGGTTCGACCTGGTCAGCCGCCATCAGCACCGCCACCAGCTCCTGATCCCGTGAATAGGAGAGCTGCTGGCTCGCCTCGTTGAGGTGCAGCCAACGGAGCTCGTCCACCTCATCGTTGGGGCTGAAGGAGCCTCCGGTGGCCGCCATGATCCAGTAGGCCACCGTCTTCTGGCGGCCCTTCCGGTCCACATACTCGGTGTGGCCGATGAAGCGCAGGAGCTCGCAGGTCATGCCCGTCTCTTCCCGCACCTCGCGCAAGGCGGCGACGTCGAGGGTCTCTCCCGCCTCGAGCTTTCCCTTGGGGAACGACCAGTCCTGTTGCACCGGTCGGTGCACGACGACGATCTGCAGGAGCCCGCCCTGGCGGCGCACGACCAGGCCGCCCGCTGCCTGGACCACATCAGTTTGAGAAGGAAGCTCGGCCGTCATTGTTCGTCGCGCCACGCCTTCGCAGGTTACCGTCGCGCCACCGTCCAACCGCGGCAATCACGGCCCGTTCGGGCAGCCAATTGCCCACCCGCAGTAGCGTGAGTCCGATGTCCGAGTCCAAGGCAGACGAGGCCGGCGCGCCTGAACCGGTCGAGATCGAGTGGCAGTTCGATGCCCTCGACCTGCGGCCGGTCGAGCGGTGGCTCGCGACGCTCCCGACCCTGGCCATCGAGACCGGCGACGGGGGGACGATCACTGCGCTGGCCAAACCGCCGCGGCGCCTGGTCGACTCCTATCGCGACACCGACGACTGGCGCATCGCCCGCACCGGCTTCGTTGTGCGCACGCGCCGCCGCGGCCGTCACGACGAGGTCACCCTCAAGGACAACCGTCCTGCCGAAGGCTCCGGACTGCGGCAACGTCTCGAGGTCACCGAAGTCCTGCCTCCGTCCGGCCTCGACGGGCTGGCCGAGGACGGGCCGGTCGGGCGTCGGCTGCGGGCCATCGTGGGGGGGCGCCGCCTACGCGAAGTGCTGCAGGTCCGCACCCGGCGACGTCCCTTCGCGCTGCGGGTCGGTGGCACCGATGTGGCTGAGGTCGCGCTCGACGACACCATGATCGTGGTCGGCAACGGGCAGCGGCCCATGCAACTGCGCCGGGTCGAGGTCGAGGTCCAGCCAGATTGGCTCGAGGCGCTCGAGCCCATTGTGGAGCAGCTCCGCCTGACTTGCGGGCTGCAACCGGCCCGCCTCTCCAAGTTCGAAGCGGGCTTACTGGCACTGGGCGAGGAGATCCCGGGCACGCCGGAGCTCGGGCCGACCGCGGTCTCTGCCACGTCCACCATGGGGGACGTGGCCTTCGCGGCGCTGCGCCGCCAGCTGGCCGTGTTGCGCGCCAAGGAGCCCGGCACCAGGCTGGGCGAGGATCCCGAAGAGCTGCACGACATGCGTGTGGCCACGCGGCGCCTGCGCGCCGCCTTCTCGCTGTTCGAAGGCGTGCTGCCCGTCCGCGCTCAGGTGTTCCGCGAAGAGCTCGGGTGGTTGGCCCGCTTGCTCGGCGCCGTGCGCGACCTCGACGTGCAGTTGGACAATCTGGCCGCCATGTCGGTTAGCGATGCGGATCTGGCGCTCGTTCTCGAGCACCACGGCGGCGACCCCCTGGCCGAGCTGTCGGCGCTCCTGAAGCGCGAGCGCGAAGCCGCGCGCGCCGACATGTTGCAGGGGCTGGACTCGGTCCGATGGGATCGCCTGGCCAAGGGACTCACGGTCATGGCCCAGCAGGGACCGGCGCGCCGGTCCCTCGCCACCCGGGAGCCCGCCATCATCGGCTTGCCCGCACTGGCGCTGACGCGCCACGAGAAGCTGACCAAGGCCGCCAAGCGGGCCAAGCGGTCGGGGGTCGTGACCGACTTTCACGCGCTGCGCATCCGCTGCAAACGGCTGCGCTACGCCCTCGAGTTCAGCAGCGACGTCTACGGGGGGCGCACGTCGCGCTTCGTGCGCTCGCTCGCTGTGCTGCAGGGCAAGCTGGGCGAAATGCAGGACGCCGAGGTGGCCTCGCTGCAGTTGGCCGCCCTGGCCACGGGCGACACCTACCTGCCTGCTGCCACCATCTTCGTGATGGGCGGCGTCGCCGAGCGCCACCGCCGCGATGTCAAGGGGTATCTGAAGCGCCTGCCCGACGAGCTTTCCCGGACGAGTGGGAAGGCCTGGCGCGAGCTACACGAGCTCATGGAGCGCCAGAAGGCGGAGGCCGAGGCCGCGCTCCCACCGGTCCGCACCACGCTGCGCTCCGTGCCCCGGCCCCAACCCGACGCCGAGCCCGTTGCCACGCCGGCTCCGGACGCGTCGCCGGCCCCCGGGAGCGCTCTCCATCCGGCCGGTATCCCGGGACTGACCGCCCTGGCGCCGCCGCCACCACCGCAGTCGCCGGCGCCCAGCCAGTCAGGCCAGGGGGAATGACCCCGCGTCGTCTCCCATGACGACGCGGGGATGCTCGGTGACGATGAAGTGCAGCTTGTCGGTGTCGAGGAAGTTACTGATGTCGGTCCAGATCTCGGGAAAATCGGGTTCCGCCATGTGGGCCCGGTAGGCGTCCATGTCCTCGAACCACTGCACGGTCACCCCATCGAACCCGGGGTCGTCGTCGCCGCTGTAGTCGTCGAGCGGCCGAGGGTGCTGCTCGTAGCGCACCACGTGGCTGCCGCTCTTGCTCGACGCAATCAGCGGTCCGTGCACCTCCTGCCAGTAGGCGTGAAACGCGGCCGGTGTGAGACCGTCCTTCCGACGAAGCAGGCAGGTGAGCCTGACCATGGGACCTCCTGTCCGGTGACGCCGGCACGGTAGGCCCGGCCTGCGCTCCCGCAGGCTATCGGCGGTCGGTGAACGTCGCGAAGGTGACCTACGGGAGAGTGAGCGTCAGGCCGGAGCCCGAACCACCGCTACTCACGCCGACGGAAATACCGCCCACCGTGACAGGCGGAGCGCTGACCGGCACCGGCAGCGACGGAAGCGGCACCGTCACCGTGGTGGTGGTGGGCGTCGTGGTCGTGGTCGTTGTGCTGCTGGTCGACGTCGTGGTCGTGCCGCCGCTGTGTGCGCTCCCCGAGGCGCTTCCCGACGGGGTCGACGCCTTGCCCCCGGCAGAGGCCGTGACGGGCAGGCTGGGTAGACCCGGCACCAAGCTGCCGCTGCCGCTGCCGCCCAGGGGAAGCGAAGGCAGCGAGGGAAGCGAAGGCGAGGTCGAACCGGATCCGGCAGATCCGGTGGCGCCGGCGACGGCGCTCGTGACACCGTCGAGGAGTGAGGAGACGGTGCCCGAGAGCAGGGTGCCGGTGACGCCGCCCTGACCGGACAGGCCGCTGCCGAGTGTGCCGAGTCCGCCGAGCCCACCCAGGCCGGGGACGCCCGGAATGGCCGGCAGGCCCAGTGACGGGATACCGCCGGCGGGCATTGGGAGGGACGAAATCGGCAGGAGCGAGCTCAGGTTGGCCAGCGTCCCGCTCACGTCGGTGACCGTACCGGTCAGTGAGGGAACGAGGCTGCTGAGCTCCTCTGTCGGGTCGCTCGGCAAGGTGCCGACGTTGCCCAACGCGGTGGTCACGCTGCCCAGGACGCAGCCGAGGCCGAGGTCGGTCGTGACGGCGCATACGGATCCGGTCGCCGCAGCGCCGGCGCCGGCAACGGCGCCGTCACCCGACCCGGTGCCCGTCGTCCCGGCACCAGGCAGGTCGGTGAGTGTGGCCGCCGTCGTTTCGGGCAGCGAGCCCGACTGCGACGTCAGCCACTGCAGTTGCGCCGCGTTCTGGGTCAGTGAGCCCGATAGGGATGTCAGGACTGCGGTCACCACAGCCTCTGTGCCGCTCGTCGTGGCCGCGCCGCTCGTTCCGTTGGCCGACGGTGTCCCGTCTTGTGAGACCGACGACGCCAACGGGTGCGCCGCTGCGGGCGCAATGGTGAAGTAGCCGCCGAGGCCACCGAGAAAGGCGCCGACTGCGGCACAGGCCAACCCCCCGGCCCCCACCATGGCTGCGTTGCGATAGCGCGCGAGCCCCCTCGGCCCCTCGCCCTCCGCAGGCACTTCCTCGGCAGCCGCCGGTGGCGCCTGCACATCGAATTCGTCGTGGATCGGCGCGTCGACGGCCGCCAGGTGCACGCCGTGCGGGAGTGCGTCTTCGGTCAACGTCGGAACCGGCGCCGGAGTCGCCTCGGCGGCTGCGTGCTTTCCTCTGGAGCTGAACTCCCCCCGGAGCATCTCCTCGTACGTCTCGTCCAGGCTCGCTGTCATGCGTCTCCTCCCCAACGCCCCTTCCGGGGTCCTCATCATGAAAACGTGCCATCGCACCCGCCCTTGCGGTCTTTCTCCGGCTCCCCCTCCACGCCCCGTCGACGCCTCCCGGATCCGCCGTCTCACGAGAAGGTCCAGCTTCCGATCGTCACGGCAGAGCCGTGAACAGGGAGAACGACCGTCATGGCGTGAACACCGGGAGCGGAACCGCCCGACAGGGTCACCGAAGTGCGCAGGACCACCTGGCTTGGGACCCCGTTGGCGGAGTCGATCTCGACGTCGAGGGGGCTGTCGTGCCCCGTCACCGAAGCCCCGGCCAGCTGGGGGGGCATGGGCACATGCGGCGCCATTGCGGCCCACCACTTCCACTGGTTTTGGGTCCCGGCATGCAGGCCGCCGAAGTAGGTCTCGAGGGCCGCTGCCTCCAAGGACAACGGGCCGGGTGACTGGGCGAACGCCACCGAGGCGTTGACCAGCTTCATGGTGCCCATGGGTGCCTCGTTCTGCTGGAGCGTCAACCCCTGCGCCTGCAGCGACTTGGGGGCCGAGGTCGCGTAGTCCGTGGACGCGACGGTCCGCACGAACTGCGCGCCCGCATTGAGATTGGCGCCCTTGGTGGCGGCACCGACCTCGGTGGCCCGGATGAGCAGGCGGTCCGGGGTGAAGAAGAGCGCGTTGGGCGGCCAGCAGGTGTCGAGCACCAGGCTCGGGTCGGTGGTGTTGGACACCGTCGAACCGGCGGGGACGACCTGCTGGCCGCTCACCTTGAACTGCACCGTGTTACAGGCCGTCCGGTAGGTGATCACGTCCCCCGGCTTGAGCTGGTTGAGGTGAACGAAGTAGCTGACGTCGTGGGCCAGGAAGACGGCAGCGCCGTCCACGCCCGGCCACACCGACTGCGCGTCGTGCCCGACGGCGACGTTGAGCTCCTGATCGTCGGTGCCCTCTTCCACCGGGGCCGTGAGGTTGAGAGCGGGAATGCTGAGGAGGCCCGACAGCTGGCCCTGGCTGACGCCCGCCACCTGGCAGGACGCCCCGTGGCTCTGCGCCGCGATCTTCGCCATGGCGGCCCGCTCGCTCCCGACGAGCACCGCCTGCGCGTGATGCTGGTGCTCCTGGTGGGCGAAGGCGTAGCTCCCCGCGAAGACGGCGCCGAAGAGCAGGACGACCCCGGCGAGCGTAATGGCGACCTGCCGCAGGTGACGGTAGGGCTTCATTGCGCTGCCCGTTTCGACAGCACTGTCGACTCCGGCTGCATCTGCTCGGGACGAGGTTCCGCCACCCCGTCCCGAGCAGTTCGCAGCACCGGTTCCCGCTGCATCTGCTTCTCCCTCCAGATCCTCCGTAGATCTTTCCTGCGTGTCCTGCCGTGTTGCCGCCCTGCCGTGTTGCCGTGCCGTCGTGTCCTCTCGGTGACCGGGGAGCACCGCCCCGGCCTCGGTGGCGTCAGTGGTCGATGGAGCTCTCGCGTGCGAGGAGTGACTGCCACCGGGCCGGCCCCCGAGACCGGAGGGGGAACGGAGGAGGTCCCGAAGGCCGGGCCCGGTGGCGGTCCGCCGCGCAATCCGAAAGGGATCGGTACCGATGGCTCATGAGCCACCCCGGCGGCGGTTGGAAGAACTGAGAGAGCGGGCGAGCCAGGCGACGCGGCGCCGGCCGATGAGCA
>DATCEZ010000214.1:0-2071 GCA_036509775.1 Acidimicrobiales bacterium | reverse complement strand
CGAGCCGCTGGCCCCCTCGCCCTTCTGCCACACGATTTCGCCGCGGGGGAGCAGGTGCAGGTCGTCCTGCAGGATGGTCATGACGTCGGCGGCCAGGCTGCGGTAGGGCTTGCGACCGAGGTTAGCCACGTTGACGGCAATGCGGCCGCCGGGCTCGAGCACGCGCTTGCACTCGGCGAAGACATCGCGTAGCAGCGCCAGGTACTCGATGTAGGAGCCGGGCACTCCCTCGCGGTCGAGCTCCTCCTCGTATTGCTTGCCGGCGAAGTAGGGGGGTGAGGTGACGACGAGCGCCACCGAATCGTCGGCCACCGCGTCCATCCGGCGAGCGTCGCCGCACAGCGGTACGACGCCTGGGTCGTGCGGGTTGACGTGCTCGTCGGCGCTGAGCTCGGGCGCCTCGAAGCGGGCGTAGAAGGCGTCCGCCACGTGCGACTCGCGGCGCCCGACGCCGAAATTGGAGGTCGCGGTGCGACGGCGAGGCGGCATGGGGTCGGTCCGAACCCTACCGGCCGGGCCGCGAGGGGACCAGGATCCGAGAAGGCGCGCCAGGCATGAGCGACACCCTACGGAACTGCTGTGACAGGCGCCTACATCTCGTAGACGACGAACGAGGTGGGCTGTCCGACCTGGTCGTAGAGGGAGCGGGCCCGGCCGTTGTACTGCTGGGTGTGCCAGTAGACCTGGTGTGCCCCCCGCTCCGTCCCGGCCTCCTTGACGGCCAGCAACAGGGCGCGCCCGACGTCCTGACCACGTGCTGCGGGGTCGACGAAGAGGTCCTCGAGATAGCACTTGGGCTGCCGGGACCAGGTCGTGGCATGCACGACGCAGTTGGCCATCCCGATGGTCCGACCGGTGTCGTCCAGCGCCAGCAGCCCGAACATGCCCTCCTCGCCGGCGCAGAGGCGCTCGAAGGTGCTCTGGGTGGTCAGGTCGTCGAGCTCGGCCCGGTAGAAGGCCAGATAGCCGGCCCACAGCTCGGCCCAGCTGTCCCAGTCGTCGTTGCGCAGTGTGCGGATGGTTCCCATGGACGCAGCCTTGCACCGACTGCGGCGCCGTGGGCGGGAGCGGTCTGGCTATTTCGGGGTGCGCCGCTTGCTGCCCGGGCGCCCGCGTCCCTCGAACTTCTCGCGGACCTGGGCCCGCCGGGCCTGGATCTCGCGGTGGGTGAGGCCCGCGGTCTCCTCGCCGACGCCGAAGCCCGCCTTGATGCCCGTCATGTCCGGCGCCCAGCTCTCGGCCTGCTCGAGCCCGAGCTGGGCCATGATGCGCTCGCCGTGCTTGACGGCGAACAGCAGGGCGATGCCCTCGATCTCCGCAAACAGGTCGAGGTCGGGTGCGAGCGTGGCGATGGCGCCGTCGAGGAACATCATGTTCTTCACGAAGAGCATCAGCTCCTTGGGCAGGCGGGCACCGATGCCCAGCAGCGTCTTGATGGAGTGCTGCATTTCCGCCACCAGCTCGTCGGCCGACAGCGCCGTCGGATCCACCGCCGGCCGGTCCAGCCCGAGGACGTCGATGACGTGCTGCACATCGAGCTCGCCGGGGAAGGCGCCCAGGTCGCGCAGGGCGGCCACCTGGGCGGGGATGTCGGCGTTCGACGCCCCGACCACCAACGCCAGGAGCGCCAGGCGCTTGGCCTCGCTCAGCCGGCCCGTGATGCCGAAGTCCAGCAGCGCCGTCTTGCCCGACGGCAGCACGAAGAGGTTCCCCCCGTGCAGGTCCCCGTGGAAGATGCCGTAGAACAGCGCACCCTCCAAGAAGCCGACCATGCCGGCGCGGACGACCGCCTCGGTGTCGATGCCGGCGGCCCGCATGCCCTCCACGTCGCCGAAGTGGAAGCCGTCGAGGCGTTCCATCACCAGCATGCGGCGCGTGACCAGCGTCGGGTGGGGCCGGGGCACGACGAAGTCGCGCTGGTCGAGCGCGGCGAACGTGGCGGCGATATCGAGCATGTTCTCGGCCTCGAGGCGGAAGTCGAGCTCCTCGACGATGGTCTCGGCGAAGAGCTGGACCAGGGCGGGCGGGTTGGCCAACGCAGCGACCGGGATGCGACCCACCAGGTGCGGCG
>DATCEZ010000213.1:0-7125 GCA_036509775.1 Acidimicrobiales bacterium | reverse complement strand
GTCCCGGTCTTCGTGGGCCTCGGGACGGTTCCACGCGTCGACCTCCTCGCGCTTGTCCCCCTCACCGCGCAGGTCCGATGCCGGTCCCAGGTCGGCTCCGGCGACCAGGTTGGGTACCCGGGCCTTGTCCAGGACTGCCTGCACCACGGCCAGCTGGGCATTGGTGCGGGTCAGCACGGCAATGCTCGACCATTGCCGTCCCGGGGTCCGTGACATCTTGACCCGGTCGGCCACCCACGCCGCCTCGTCCTCGGCGGTGGCGTGCGAGACCACCTTCGGCACCGGACCGTCCACCCGCGTCGTGCGGGGCAACACCACCTCGCCACCCGCGCCGAACGAGCTGCCCTCCCGCAGGACGGCGGTCGCGACCGCGACCACCTGGGGTGTGCACCGGTGGTTCTCGTCCAGCCGGATCACGGCGGTGCCGCGCAGAATGTCCGGCAGCCGGTCGAGCAGTGTGGGGTCCGCACCGTTGAACCCGTAGACGGACTGGTTGGGGTCACCCACCACGAAGAGGTCGGGCTCGTCACTCAGCATGGCGGTCAACAGCCGGAACTGGGCCGGGTTGACGTCCTGCATCTCGTCGACGAAGAGGTGCCGGGTGCGCCAACGGATCGACTCGGCGAACTCGGTGTCGCCCGCCAGAGCGTCGGCGCAGGCGACGATGAGATCGTCGAAGTCCAGGAGCCGTTTGCGGCTGCGTTCGGTCTCGTAGCGGGCGAATGCGTCAGCCACCTGCGCGGCGCTCATGCCGCTGCGGCGATGGTAACGGCGCGCCTCGGCCTCGTAGTGCTCGGGTGAGACGAGGCGCGCCTTGGACCAACCGATCTCGCCGTCGAGGGCACGGGTTCGGCGGGCGTCGCCGGTCGTCACCTCGGCCAGCAGGCGGCGGCGGTCCGGCAGGAGCTGGGGCAGGGGACGCCCCCGCAGCTCCCGGTGCTCGCGCAGCAGACCCAGGGCCGTGCGGTGGAAGGTACCGGCCTTCACCCCCGTCACGCCCAACGAATAGAGACGCGTGCGCAATTCGTCCGCCGCCTTGCGGCTGAAGGTCGTCACGAGCGTGCGGTCGGGCTCAATGGAACCGTCGCGCACCCGTCGGGCCACCCGGAGCGTGAGGACCCTGGTCTTGCCGGCTCCCGCTCCCGCCACCACGCACAGCAGCGGCTGGTCCGACTCGATCGCCTCGCGCTGGGCCACGGTCAGGCGGTTGGCGCCAGGGAGGGTCTCCCAGGTGTCCTTCTCCAAGCCCTCGAACGTCATGACCACACTCCGCACGGTACAGAAGGGGTGCGCGCAGCACCCGCCGGACCTGCGCCTATCGTGGCCGAACGAGGTGGCCGATGCCCCATCGGGGGAACCGGGGCCGCAGGGCCTGGCCCGGACGGGGGCTGGCCCGCTGGTGCCTCATGCCCGCCACCTCCCGGGGGCCGCCGGGTCCACCGAGATCACCCTCGTCGAGGTGCCCCCGCCCGGATATGTCCTGCGTGAAGCGGCGAGAGCGATTGCACCGCCTGGCCGCTCGACGGCCACCTGGAGTGCAGCGGGACCGCCGGAATTGCCCCGGCAGCTTCCCTAAAGGTTGCGGTGTGTGCGGAGCGACCGGCGCCTGGCATGGCGAGCCCGGGCCAGCAGCACCAGCTCCTCAATGACCGCCCTGAAGGGGAGTCCCTCGGCCTCCCAGAGCATCGGAAACATGGAGATCGGCGTGAAGCCGGGCATGGTGTTCACCTCGTTGATCACGATCTCGTCGTTCCCGCGCAGGAAGACGTCAATGCGGGCCAGGCCTTCGACCCGCAGGGCGCGGTACGCCTCCCGCGCCACCCCCTGCGCGCGTTCGAGTTGCGTGGCGTTCAGATCCGTCGGCGCGACCGTCTCCGCCAGACCCAATACGTATTTGTCGTTGTAGTCGTAGAACTCGCGGCTGGCAATGATCTCGCCGGCCCGGGTCACCCGCACGTCCTCATTGCCCAACAGCGCAAGCTCGAGCTCGCGACCGGCGACGAACTCTTCGAGGATCACATGGTCGTCGAACTCGAAGGCGGATTGCACCGCGTCCCCCAGCGCGGCCGCGTCTGCTGCTTTGGCGACGCCGATGGAGGAACCGAGGTTGGCGGGCTTGACGAAGATCGGCAGTCCGAGTGCCTCGAGGGCCTCCTCCATGACGTCGGTCGACCAGGACGGCCGTCCGATCAACCGCCATGGTGCGACGGGGAGGCCGTGATCCCGCAGGATCGATTTGGCGATGCCCTTGTCCATGCAGATGGCGGACGCGAGGACACCGGCGCCGACGTACGGCACACCGATCGCCTCGAGGTGTCCCTGGAGGACGCCGTCCTCGCCGAAGGGCCCATGGAGGACCGGGAACACCACGGCACCGGGTGGTAGGACGGCACCGAAGTGGCCGAGGGCCAGAGCGGGTTCTTGGCGCACGAGGTCGTCGGGAGACGGCAATGCCTCCAGCCCGTCGACATGGTGCAGGACTTCATTGGCGTCGACCCACCGCGTGTCGTGGGTGAGTCCGATGATCCGCACCGTGAAGCCGACTTCGAGGGCGGTGGCGACGATCCGTCGTGCCGAGATGCACGACACCTCGTGCTCAGCGGATGGACCCCCGTAGAGGACCGCCAGCACTCCCGGATCAGGCATCGACCGAGGCTATACAATCGGCCGGGAGCGTGATGCGTGCGATTCTCCATTTCTGAACTCGCAGCCCGGCTCGGCGGGGAACAGGTCGGACCCGACGTCGCCATCACGGGAGCGAGCATCGATTCCAGGACGGTGCTGCCGGGGCAGCTCTACGTCCCCATCGTCGCCGAACGTGACGGGCACGAGTTCATCCGCGCTGCGCTGCAGGGCGGCGCGCCGGCCTACGTGACAGCACTACAGCCCATCGGCGGAACAGCAGTGGTCGTGGCGGACACCGCTTCGTCACTCCTCCGTCTCGGCCAACTCGCCCGCGAGCGGATGGGAGGTGGGGTGGTGGGCATCACGGGGTCCGTCGGCAAGACGACGACCAAGGATCTGCTGCAAGGCTGCCTCGCCTCGTCCTTCCGGGTGGCAGCCAGCGAGCGGTCCTTCAACAACGAGCTCGGCCTCCCTTTGACCCTCCTCAACGCGCCGGACGACGTCGAGTGGACCGTCCTCGAAATGGGTGCCCGGGGTGCCGGTCACATCACCCGTTTGACGGAGATCAGCCGCCCCGACGTCGGTATCGTGACCAGCGTCGCCATGGCGCACGTCGAGTACCTCGGTGATCTCGAAGGCGTGGCCCGGGCGAAGAGCGAGCTCGTTACCGCGCTGCCTTCGACCGGGGTCGCCGTCTTGAACGCCGACGATCCACGCGTCGCCCGAATGGCGTCCGTCAGTCCGTGCCCCGTCCTGCGCTACGCCGTCGAAGGCGACGCAGAAGTCCGCGCCGAGCGCATCATCCTCAATGACGACCTCCGGCCCCGCTTCCACATGACGACGCCCTGGGGCGGCGCGGAGGTGCAGCTCGCTCTCCACGGGCTCCAGCAGGTCCCGAATGCGTTGGCCGCCGCCGCCGCCGCGCTGTGGTGCGGTTCTCCTCTCGACGGTGTGGTCGCCGCTCTCGGATCGGCCACGGGGTCGCCACTTCGCATGGAGGTGCGACGAGTCCCCGACGGGCCCGTCTTGGTCGTCGATTGCTACAACGCCAATCCGGCATCGACCGAAGCCGCCCTGCGGTCGATGGCAGCATTGCAGGCCGGCCGGAAGGTGGCTCTGCTCGGGCTCATGGCGGAGCTGGGGACAGAGACCGAGGCCCAGCACCGGCGAATCCGCCAATTGGCCGAGGAGCTGGGGATCGAGGTCGTGGGGTATCAGACGGGGCTCTACGGCTCGACGCACGTCTCCGACACTGATGAGGCCGTGGCTGTACTCCTCGAGCTCGGTCCTGACGATGCCGCGCTGGTGAAGGGAAGCCGGGTGGCGCGTCTCGAAGACGTCGTCCAGCGTCACGCAGAAGCGGCGGGCACCTAGTCGCTCCAGTCCAGCTCGGCCTGCGCCACTCCGTCCTCAACGAGTGCGACGCCGACGAGCACCCGACGTGACAGCTCGCCGTACAGCGCCTCCGTCCGTGCCGACGGGGAGCCGCCGGGATCGAGGACGTCAATGCGGCGTTGGCAGTCGCGCCACTCGAGGCGGAGGCGATCGGCATCTCCCTCAGCAGCCGCCGCCTGCATGGCGGCCCGGGAAAGCGCTTCGCTGTAGGGCTCGACGACCCGCGCTTGCTCGAGCCCCCACCGGGCCAGTTCGAAGAGCCGCGCGTCGGCCGCCAGCGTGGCCATGAGGCAGGCGGCGTCAACCAGCACGGCGGCGATGCGTCCTCCGTGTCCTTCGGCCTCCCACCACGTGTAGCCAGCCAGGGCGTTGGCCAGTGGCTCACCCTCGACCAGTTCGAGCGCGGCGCGGAGGTAGGCGATCGCGGCGGCCGGATCGGATTGCGCCTTGCCTTCGGCCACCAGTGCGGCGGCGCGCTGTACGTCGACGGTGACTTGCGGTGAGAGTTGGTACAGGCCCTGCCGGGTTCCAGCGGGAAAGAGGGGATCGCCCTGCTCGTCAACCCCCAGGGCGCGGCGTGCTGCGTACGCGGTGTTGAACAGTGTCTTTGCTGCGGCGTCGGCGTCGGATGACCCGAGCACGCGCGTGCGGAGCCGATCGCTCGTAATGACATCGGGTTGGTGCAGAGCCAGATAGGCGACAAGCTCGATGGCTCGACGGGCCCGATTGGGTGGAAGATCCTCGTTGAGTCCGTCGATCCGCGGCGTCATGGTGAGGAGACGGACGTCTACCGTTCCCGGCGAGAGGGCGCCTGCCCCCTGGCCCTCCGGCCCGCCCACGCCACCCATTCCGTTCGTCTCCGGGCGTCCGGCCACGTCCTGCGCTCCCTCTTCGGATCCGGGGAGCGGCGCGATCAGCTCGGCAATGTGCTGGGCCGTTGCGGACGATTGGAGATGGGGGCGCACGACGAGACCCATGGGATGCAAGGTTGCGGCGTGTCGATCGACCAGCACAGTCAGGTCGCTGGCCGCAACCGGATCCATCGTCACCACCGCGCAGCGACCCACTGCTCGTGAGGGAAGTGCAGCCGGGTCGCCGCAGAAGAGCACGTGCCGGGCAATGGAAGGGTCGGCGAGGGTCTCCGCCCGGAGCGCCGGGTCGTCGGGATCCTCGGTGACCAGCACGGTCTCGGACCAGGCCCACGATTGGACCGCGCCCCGTGCGGCACGCCAGAGCGCTGGTGCCGCCTCGCCGAGCAGGGGCAGCACGTCACCCGGCTCGAGCGGGACGAGCCAGGTTCCCTCGTCGTCGTCGCCGACAGGAAGCACAACGGGGAGATGGGGAAAGCAGGGATCGTGGCCCTCGAGCGTGTCGTGGCCGACGTGCCAGGCGGCACCATCGTCTGCCCGTGCGAACCCGTGAGGAGGCTCGTCCGCCGGTACTGCGGCGAAACAGAACGTGACGCCCGAAGGCGACACGCAGATCGCTCGCACCTTCGGTCGGAGGGGGTGACCCTCCAGGGCCAGCCCCAACAGACTGTTGGCGGCTTCCAGCGAGTGGAGGGCCGGGACGCCGTCGAAACGCTGCAACAACGTGGCGGCATCCTGGGCCCCTTCCGACAGGGACGGTTGCAGCAGTGGTTCAGCGCTGAACTGGGAGCCCAGCCGACGCCGGCGCCTGGCGCGCCGCGCCAGCGCGGCGCAGGCCACGGAGCCCAGACCCAGCGCGACGAGTTCGGGGAGGTGTCCTGGCGACGCCGGACGCGTCGATTGGTGTCCGAGGTCGCCGCCGTGCCCGCCGCCGTGCCCATCGCCATCGCGCCGGGCATCGGTGGGCAACCGCAGGCGCCATCCTTCCCTGAGCTGATCCGGATCGACGAAGTGCGCGCCGCCACCGAGGTCGCGGCCGAGGTTGAGCCTGGCGAGCGAGGTCCAATCTGCGCCGTCCCCGAGCCGCTCTGCGGCAATGCGCCAGAGCGTGTCGCCCGGCTTGACCGTGTAGGTCCCCGCCAGCGTCCTCAGCGGGTCCGCCCCAGCACCGATCGCAGCACCGATCCCAGCACCGATCGCAGCACCGGTACCGGTCCCACCAGGCATCGTCGCCGGCGCCGAAATAGATGCATGGGCGACGGGGACGCTGGCGCCCGCCCCGGCAGCCAGCGTGAGGGGCGTGCCGAGGCTCGTCAGGGCGAGGACACCGAACGCAATACGCGCCGCCACGCGGTCGAGCACCGACGAGCCCCGCCGCAGACCGACCTCGCCCGTGCGCACATGGGCCACGACCGCACGGAGGAGTTGCGCGCAGCAGGCAGCCCAGGCCACCCAGGCCGCCAGGACGAGACAGCACAACGCCGCCTGGGGGAGCGGCCGCCAGTCGTGCCCGAGGCCTCCGCCCAGCGGGTTCCCGACGATCACGACAAGCACGATCGGCACGGCGGTGAACGCGAGAAGGGCCGCGCAGGCGGCGCCGACGATGTCGGTGATCCGCCGGGGCCAGCCGAGGCGAGGAGAGCTACCCACCGGCGGGGCCGATGGAGATGGTGTAGGTCAGCGAGGTCGTCTCCGTCGTGGGTTCGCTGACCGTGGCCAGGCAACTCCCGCTGGCGTCGGGCAGCGACGCGGCCATGGCGTTCGTCCCACCCACGTTCTGCCCTCCGTTCGCACAGCTGACCTGCATGGTGAGATAGGTGTTCCCGGACCAGACCACCGAAATCTCCATGGGGCCCGTTCCGGCGAACCCGAACTTGTTGGACGGTTCGGTCGGGGGGTTGAGGTAGCCCTGCGTCTGCGTGCGATCGGCGGGCACGGCAGGACTGCCGACGGTCGTCGTTGTCGTGGGTGCCGTCACGGTCGTTGTCGTGGCGCTGGGAGCCCCTACAGACGGCGAGCTGGCTACGCCGGCCGTCCCCGACGTCAGGTGTGTCGTGGCAACCTCGGCCGTACCCGACGAGAGTTGTGGCGCCGCCGCGGTCGTGGTGGTCGTCGTGACGATCGTCGTGGTCGTGGTCGGGTGCGTCTTGGCGCCGGCGCCGGCCCCCGCACTCCACAGCAGCCCCGGCCCCGGCGTAATGTGTGCGGCCGCCTCGGACGGGCCGCCCTTGCGCTG
>DATCEZ010000212.1:0-3011 GCA_036509775.1 Acidimicrobiales bacterium | reverse complement strand
GTTCGCCTCCGGAGGTCAGTGCCTCATGAAGCGGCCAGGAGGTGGGTCCTGTGGAGAGTTCGAAAAGCAAGTGGCTTGGACCCGAGATCTCTGGGGGTATCCGATGACGATGCAGTCTGGTCTGCCCCAAGAGCTGGTGGTGCTCGACGAAGCTGACGAGGCGATCGTCGTCGTCGACGTCGAGGGAACGGTCGTGTTGATGAACGTCGCGGCGGAGAAGATCTTTGGCGTGTCAGGCGACGACATAGTCGGCGAGTACCACGAGCTGCTGGTGCCCGAGGGCATGCAGTGGGGCCACCAAGCCTACCGAAGGGGTTACTTCGCCGAGCCGAGCCCAAGATGGATGGACCCCGGACTCGACCCACACGCGCAGCGCCCTGACGGATCTCTGGTCCCCATCGCCGTGTGGCTCGAGCCCCACAAAGCGGGCAACGCGCTCTTCGTCGTGGCGCACGTCTCTGAGCGTGCCGCCTGAGACCGGAGTTCAGGGCTGGGCCGTGGTGACGGCAGCAAGAGTGGAAATGCCCACTCAGGCTGGTACGAAGCAAGGAGGCAGGAAGGTGCGCATCGACTACCGCAAGGTCTATCCCGCTGCCGTGAAGGCCATGGCGGGACTCGAGGAGGCAGTGCGGGCAAGCCCGCTCGATGCCCAGCTGCTCGAATTAGTGAAGCTCAGGGCGTCCCAGCTTAACGGGTGCGGCTACTGCGTGGACATGCACACGAAGGACGCCGAGGCGATCGGCGTGGACGGGCAACGGCTGCATCTCGTGGTCGCCTGGAAGGAAGCACCTGTCTACTCACCACGCGAACGCGCCGCTCTGGCCTGGTGCGAGGCGCTCACGATGTTGCCGAACTCGGGCGCACCCGACGACCTTTACGAGCAGGTGGCGAGCGAGTTCAGCCCCGACGAGATCGTGGCGCTCACCCTCGCCATCGTCGCCATCAACGGCTGGAACCGCTTCGCGGTGGGCCTGCGCTCCCCGGTTGGCAGCTACGTACGGGGCGGTGCGACCCGGTCTTGAGCGCGGCGCAGTCTCGAGCCGCACTTTTTGGTCGCCTCAGTGGGAGATGACCTGGGCGGCTAGCACGACCACAGCCAAGGTGACGAGGGCCATCAGGCTGCGCAGCGCGCTGGCCACCAGTCGGCCCCGGCGTACGGCGCGGTCGGCGTCGTGGTCGCCGGGGGCGCTCATCGCCTGGCGGCGAAGGGTCGTCATCGTCCGGGCCTGGGCCATGCCGGCCGCGGTGAGGAGCACCAGCACGCCGACGAGGGCGACGGCGGCGTCGATGGTGCCCGACCACGACGAAGGAGGCCAGGCGAGGGCCAGGCCGGCCCCGATCGCCACGAGCAGCGACGCGGTGCCGACGATGCCGTAGCGCCGGCCGAGGGCACGGAAAAAGGCCACCTGCGATGGACCGTCGAGGACCTGTCGGGCCACCGTGGCGACGAGCGCCAGGCAGATGAGGCTGCCCACCCAGATGCAAGCGGCGATCAGCTCGACCGCGACCAACGATGTGCTTGTTACGAACATTTGGCTTCCCCTTCCAGCACAGACAGGCCCCCGATCTGCGGTGTACCACCCTCCGGCGAGGTGTTTTCGACCCCGGCGTGCCGGACCCGTACCCGGCACCCGGCCTGCCGCGCGTTCTTGGCCACCAGGTCCACGACCGCGCCATCGTCGAGGGATGTGGCCATACCCTCCACCAGGCCGAGGTGCAGCTGGCAGACGGTGGCCGGGTCCTTCGC
Organism: Acidimicrobiales bacterium; assembly: GCA_036509775.1. Taxonomy (GTDB): domain Bacteria; phylum Actinomycetota; class Acidimicrobiia; order Acidimicrobiales; family RAAP-2; genus Bog-473. The sequence continues at coordinate 1,264 of DATCEZ010000212.1, read as the reverse complement.
CGCGACGTCGACGAACGGACAGCGCCCGAGCACGAAGTCACAGCCGCCCGGGCGGGGAATGGCCACGGGATCGAAGCCGGCGGCGGCCATGTCCTCCTCGAGTGCTACGAGGGAACTGTCGTGGTGTCGCGGGTCTTGGCGGGCGCGCCGGCGGCCCGCAGCGCGGCCCACCTCGCGGGGAGCGGCCTGGGTGCGGACTACCTCGCTCAACAATGCGGCGAGCAGTTCGTACGGTCCGTCGGTGCCCCAGGTGCCACGGATACCGGGGTTGAGCCGGTAGAGCAGGCGAGGCCGGCCCGGACAGTTGCGCTCCTCGGTCCCCTCGACGATGAGCCCCGCCGCTTTGAGCACGGCCAAGTGTTGGCGCACCGCGTTGTGGTTGAGACTGACGAGAGCTGTCAGCTCGGCGACGCCCACCTGTCGTCGGGCGTCCCCGATATGACGGAATATCCGATAGCGCGTCGGATCGCCGAGGGCGCGGGCCTCGCGCTCGACCCCGTTAGGTAGCGGGCCGCTCACCCGCTCGCCCTCGGTCTTCGTTGCGCTGGCCCATTTCTCTAGTGTAGACTCGAAATAGAGTTGCTGTGGGAGATGCCCTGGAGCCGGGTCGGCCCGGGCAGGATGAGAAGGGAGATCCGGTGACGAAGACCGAGGCCTTCGAGTTGATGATCGCCCACCACCGGGCGCTTCAGGAGCACGTGGGAATGCGGGTGGCCGCCCTGGTCAACGCCGTCGCCGCTGGAAGCTCGCCCGAAGCCGCAACGGCCGAGCTGGTCGCCTATCTGGCCGACGAGGTGCTTCCCCACGCGCTGGCTGAGGAGCACACGATCTACCGCGTCGCCGCAACCCGCGCCGAGCTGGCGGCGACCGTGACCGGAATGATCGCAGAGCACCGGAGCCTGGCCTCGGGGATCGAACAGCTCGCCACCGCCTCGACTGGACCGGAAGCGGCGCGCCAGGCCGAGGCGATGGCCGCTCTCTTCGCGGCGCATGTGGCGAAGGAGAACGACCTATTGCTACCTCCGTTGCTCGCCGACGACGAGGTGGACCTGGCGCAGCTGCTCGTGCAGATGCACCGCCTCACCGAAGCAGCCCATGAGGCGACGTCGTTCAGTGAGGACGTATCGACACCCGACCCCGAGGCCGTGGTGCTGTCGCTGCTGTTGGAGGCGGCGACCGACCTGGCGAAGGCCGGCCAGGGAGACCGGGCGTGCAAGCTCGCCGCCTCAGCATGGGCTGCTCTGCGCGTGCCGAGACCCGAGCT
>DATCEZ010000211.1:0-2719 GCA_036509775.1 Acidimicrobiales bacterium | reverse complement strand
CAACCATCCGGCCCTGCTCACGGGGTCGCTGTGCTCAGGTGACGGGGCGGACGCGGCATTCGCCGCCGCCGAGCACGTTGAGGAAGCGCTTGGTCCATTCAATGGCCTCGTCCATGTCCCGGCACTCCATCAGGGCCCAGCCGCCGACCAGCTCCTTGGCCTCGGTGAACGGGCCGTCGACCACGGTGAACTCGCCGTCCTGCAGGGAGACCTTGGCGCCTTCTGCGGTGGGGGCGATCCCACCGGTGGCCACGATCACCCCGGCGTTCACCGCCTCCTCCACGAATGCGCCCATTTCCTCGAACAGCTCGGGAGGGGGAGGCTCGGTGGGCATCTCGGTCTCGTCGGCCAGCGTGTAGCCCAGGAATCGCATGGTGATGCTCCTTCTTCTCGGTGGCGGGCGCCTTTCGCCTCACTCTGGCAGAGCGTCGAACAGGGTTCCGCGGGATCGACACGGTTCCGCGAATTTCTGCCTGGTCCAAAAAAACTCCGGTGACCTCTTCGTGACGGAGAGCGCCAGTTCCGGATGTCACCTTGCACATTCGAGGCAGCGCTTCGTAGTCTCGCCAGGGATTCCAGAGGAAGGGGGCGCATCATGACCAACCAATCCGGTGGCGAAGTGCGCATGCTCATTGACGGCGAGCTCGTCGAGGCCGCATCGGGCAAGCGGTTCGACAACATCAATCCGGCCACCGAAGAGGTGCTGGGTGAGGTCGCCGACGCGTCGAAAGAAGACATGCAACGGGCGATCGACTCGTCGCGGCGTGCCTTCGACGAGACCGACTGGTCGACCAACCACGCGTTCCGCAAGCGTTGTCTGGAGCAGCTGCAGTCCGCCCTCGAGGCGGAGCGGGAGGCGTACCGCGAGGAGATCATCGCCGAGGTGGGTTCGCCGCGCATGATGACCTTCGCGGCGCAGGTGGACTGGCCGATCGACGAAGCCCTGGGTTGGCCGACCAAGATGATCGACGAGTTCCAGTGGGAGCGGTCGCTCCCCAACTCCGAGATGATGGGGATGAAGAGCCGGCGCGGCGTTATCAAGGAGCCGATGGGTGTGATCGGCTCCATCGTGCCGTGGAACTACCCGCTGGAGGTGACGCTCAACAAGCTGGGCCCGATTCTGGCCACCGGCAACACGACGATCATTAAGCCGGCGCCCGACACACCGTGGAACGCCACCCGGCTCGGCCGCCTCATCGCCGAGAAGACGGACATCCCGGCCGGCGTCGTGAACGTGGTCACGTCCTCCGACCACCTGGTCGGCGAGGAGCTCACGCTGTCGGAGAAGGTCGACCTGATCTCCTTCACGGGTTCGACGGCCACGGGCAAGCGCATCATGGAGAAGGGTGCGGCCACGCTGAAGCGGGTCTTCCTGGAACTGGGGGGCAAGTCCGCCCTCATCGTCTGTGACGACGCCGACTTCGCGTCGAGCGTGCCGATGGCCGCCATGGTGTGCGTGCACGCCGGCCAGGGTTGCGCCATGCAGACGCGTCTGCTGCTGCCGCGTTCGCGTTACGACGAGGGGGTGGAACTCATCACCGCCGGCATGTCGGGGATCCCCTACGGCGACCCGTCGAGCGATGCCGTCATCATGGGGCCCGTCGTCAGCGCCAAGCAGCGTGACCGCGTGCTCGGCTACATCGCCCAGGGCCAGGAGGAGGGCGCCAAGCTCGTCTTTGGCGGCGGCCGCCCGGCCGACCAGCCGAAGGGATGGTTTGTGGAGCCGACCCTGTTCGTCGACGTCGACAACTCCATGGCCATCGCCCAGGAGGAGATCTTCGGACCCGTCCTGTGCGTGATCCCCTACGAGGACGACGACGACGCCGTCCGCATCGCCAACGAGAGCCACTACGGCCTGTCGGGCGGCGTGGTGTCGGCGTCGGAGGAGCGGGCCACCGCCATCGCCCGGCGGATCCGGACCGGCTCCATCGGTGTCAACGGGGGCCTCTGGTACGGCGCCGACTCGCCCTACGGCGGTTACAAGGACAGCGGGATCGGCCGCCAGTGTGGGATTGAGGGTCTGGAGCAGTACCTCGAGACCAAAGCCATCGCCTGGCCCGGCTGACCCTGGCTCGGACGTGCGGTCCGGATCAGGCTGACCATTCGGCCAGCAGCTCGTCCGTGGTGGCGAGGCGGGCCACGAAGGCGAGGCTGTGGCGGAGCATCGACGCATGGTGCTCCGCCGGAGTGCCCACCGTGGCGTCCGTGACCACGGTGACGCCGAAGTCCTCGTCCGCCGCGCCCACAGCGACGAGTGGGACGGCCAGATTGGTCGACACGCCGGCCACCACGACTTCGTCCATGCCCATGTTGCGCAGCACCGTGAGCACCTCGGTGCGGTGCACCGGTGAGATGCCCTGGTGGCGCGGCAGGACGAGGTCATCGGGGCCGACCCCGATGTCGGGCACGATGTCGAGCGCAGCGTCGGAGTCCCGCCAGGCCGCCGTCGACGCGGTGGCGCGCATGAGGGGAGAGCGCTGGCTGGCCGAGCGGCCTTCCGCCAGCGGTAGGTAAGTCAGGTGCACCACCTGCACCCCGGCACGGCGGGCGCCGGACGCCAGGTGGGCCATGGCGGCCAGTGCCGGCTGCGCCGCCTCGGCCAGGGCCGGGAGCACCGAGAGATCGCCGATGACCCCGCGCTGGCACTCGACTAAGAGCACGGCCGTGGTGTGGGGTCCGCTCATCGGGTCACGGCGCGGGATCCATCAGGCGAGGACCC
>DATCEZ010000210.1:0-7057 GCA_036509775.1 Acidimicrobiales bacterium | reverse complement strand
GCAACAGGAGTACCCACCATGCTGATCATCCAACGGCCGACCGTCGAGACCGTCGACGAGGAGCAGAACAACCGGCAGCGTTTCGCCATCGGCCCGCTCGACCCGGGCTTCGGCACCACGCTCGGTAACTCGCTGCGGCGCACGCTGCTCTCCTCCATCCCCGGTGGAGCCGTGACCCAGCTGCGCTTCGACGAGGCGCTGCACGAGTTCACGACCCTCCCCGGCGTCAAGGAGGATGTCACCGACATCATCTTGAACCTCAAGGACCTGCTGGTCCGGGTGCAGTCCGACGAGGCGGTCACCCTCCGCCTCGACGTGCGCGGCCCCGCCGACGCGACCGCCGCCGACCTGCAGCTGACGTCCGACGTCGAGATCCTCAACCCCGACCTGCACATCGCCTCGGTCAACGCCAAGGGCCGGCTGGCCGTCGACGTGACCGTGGAGCGCGGCCGCGGCTACGCCTCGGCGGACAAGAACAAGAAGTCCCAGACGATCGGCGTCATCCCGATCGACTCGATCTTCTCGCCGGTCCACCGTGTCACCTTCGACATTGAGCCGGTGCGGGTGGAGCAGTCGACCAACTACGACCGCCTGGTGCTCGACATCGAGACCGACGGGACCATCTCGCCCCGTGAGGCCCTGGCTTCGGCCGGTGACACGCTGCGCAACCTGGTCTCCCTGGTGGCCGACCTCGAAGAGGCGCCGCAGGGGCTGGAGCTGGGCGACACCGGGACGACCACGAGCAGCTCGCCCGACCTCGACCTGCGCATCGAAGAGCTCGACCTCTCCGAGCGTCCGCGCAACTGCCTCAAGCGCGCTCAGATCAACACGATCGGCGAGCTGGTGGAGCGCACCATGGAGGACCTGCTGGCCATCACCAACTTCGGCCAGAAGTCGGCCGACGAGGTCGTGCAGCGGCTCGACGAGCGCGGGCTGTCGCTCCGCACGAGGGACTAGCCGCCATGCAGGCAACCCCCAAGCGCGGCCGCCGGTTCGGCGGTTCTTCCGCGCACCAGAAGTCGATGATGGGCAACCTCGTCGCCTCGCTGATCGCCGCCGAGTCCATCGTGACCACCGAGGCCAAGGCCAAGGCACTGCGTCCCGTGGCGGAAAAGTGCGTCACTGCGGCCCGCAAGGGCGGCCTGTCGAACCACCGCAACGTGGTCGCCCTCATCCGCGACAAAGACATGGCGCACAAGCTCTTCGAGGAGATCGGGCCCCGCTACTCCGAGCGGCCCGGCGGCTACACCCGCATCCTCAAGCTGGGACCGCGCCCGGGTGACAACGCGCCGATGGCGCGGATCGAGTTCGTCTAGCCGGTGGAGCAACCCGCCGGCGCTGCTCTGCAGCGCTGGAGGCTCCTGATCGCTTACGACGGTGCCGCCTTCCGGGGCTTCGCCGCCCAACCCCAGATCCCGACCGTTGCCGGAGCGCTGAGCCAGGCGCTCGAGCGGACGGCCAGACTCGGCGAGCCGCCGCTCATCACCTGTGCCGGCCGGACCGATGCCGGCGTGCACGCCCGGGCGCAGGTGGTCCACGTCGACCTGCCCGCGGCCAGTACCGACGACGGGATCTGGCTGGCCCGAGCCCTGAACCGACAGCTGGCCCCCCGGATCGTCGTCCGGCGGGCGGATGCGGTCGGGCCGGACTTCGACGCCCGCCGCTCCGCCACCGCCCGCGGCTACCGCTACCTCGTCTGGAACGCCCCGGCGCCCGACCCGCTGCTGGCCCCGCTGGCCTGGCACGTGCGCGACCCGCTCGACCTCAGCTCCATGCGGGCCGCCTCCGATGTCTTCTTGGGCACGCACGACTTCCGGTCCTTCTGCCGCCGGCCGGTCGGGTCCGACCCCGGTCGGCCCCTGGAGCGACGGGTCACGACGGCGCGCTGGAGCCTCGACCAGGGCCCCGAGGCGACCGACGCCGACGGCGCCACCGAACAGACCCGGCTGCTCCGCTTCGACATCACGGCCGCCTCCTTCTGCCATCAGATGGTCCGCTCCCTGGTCGGGAGCCTGGTGGAGGTGGGCCGGGGCAAGGAGAACGCCGCCGGCCTGATGGAGCGCCTACGGGCGGTGACCCGCCACCGCATGCCCGATCCGGCCCCGGCGCACGGCCTCTGCCTGGTCTCGGTGACCTATGGCGTCCCGTCCGCCTGAGCCGGTCCGGCGGCCAGATCCGGCAGCCGCCGGCGGCGGCTTGCCCCCCTCTGCCAGGGGCCCTATCCTGGTACGTCGGCTCTCGGGACCCCCGGGACCGTTGAGCCCGCCCCGGGACCCAGGTCCGGAGGCAGTCTCGCCCACCACGCGGATGCGAAAGATCGGTCTTGTGCGCACATTTTCACCAAAGGTCTCCGAGATCCAAAGGACGTGGTACGTCGTCGACGCTGACGGCCTCGTCCTCGGCCGCCTGGCCTCGTCGGTGGCCCACATCCTGCGCGGCAAGCACCGCCCCTACTTCGCACCCCACGTCGACACCGGCGACCACGTCATTGTGGTCAACGCGGACAAGGTGATCCTCACGTCCAACAAGGCTGACGCCAAGCTGGCCTACCGCCACAGCGGGTACCCGGGCGGCCTGCGCTCAACCAGCTATGCCGAGCTGCTCGAGCGGAAGCCGGCGGAGCTCATCCGCCGTTCGGTGCGCGGCATGCTGCCCAAGAACACGCTCGGCCGCCAGATGCTCGGCAAGCTGCAGGTCTACGCGGGCCCTGAGCACCCGCACGCTGCCCAGCAACCCGAGACCCTCGAACTGCCCCAGGCCCGCCGCGCCGGCTGAGCCCGCGCCCAGGCCAACGCATCGCATCAGGAAGGAACCACCCTCGCAATGCCCGTACCACTGAGTCAGACCACCGGACGCCGCAAGCAGGCCGTGGCGCGCGTGCGCTTCCGCCCCGGCCAGGGCGCCATCACGGTGAACAAGCTCCCCATTGAGCGCTACTTCACCTCCGCCACCCACCGCATGCTCGTCACCGAACCGCTGCGCATCACCAACATGGTCGAGTCCTACGACATCGACGCCACCATCGACGGCGGCGGGATCTCGGGCCAGGCCGGTGCCATGCGACTCGGCATTGCGCGCAGCCTGATTGAGATGGACCCCGAACTGCGGGGCGCCCTCAAGCGCTCCGGCCTTCTCACCCGCGACGCCCGCGAGAAGGAGTCGAAGAAGTACGGCCTCAAGAAGGCCCGCAAGGCGCCGCAGTACTCCAAGCGGTAGCCATGGCGCCGACCCGCTTCGGCACCGACGGTGTGCGCGGGGTCGCGAACGAAGAGCTGACACCCGAGCTGGCCCTCGTCATCGGGCGAGCCGCCGCTCGCGTCCTCCCGGCCCCGACGTTCGTCGTCGGCCGCGACACGCGCCGCTCGGGCCCGCTCCTCCAAGCTGCCTTCTCCGCCGGCCTGGCCGCCGAGGGGGCGGACGTCATCGACGTCGGCGTGCTGCCCACGCCGGCCGTGGCGGCCGTGGCCGTGTCGCGCCAGGCGCCCGGGGCCGTCATCTCGGCCTCGCACAACCCCTTCGGCGACAACGGGATCAAGCTCTTCAGCCTGTTGGGGACGAAGCTGCCGGTCGAGGTCGAGAGCGAGATAGAGCGCGAGCTCCACGCGCTCCTCGCCGACCCCGACCGCCCGCCCCGGCGACCCACCGGGCACGACGTGGGCCGTCTCAGTGCCGACGCGGCCGGTGCGGTTGAGCTCTACGAGGCGCATCTCGTCGCCACCCTGGAGGGCCGCCGTCTCGACGGCCTCCACATCGTCATCGACTGCGCCAACGGTGCGGCCAGTGCCATCGCCCCCGAGGTGCTGGCCGGCCTTGGCGCGGAGGTCAGGGCGCTGCACGACGCGCCGGACGGGGCGAACATCAACGACAGGTGCGGCTCGACCGACCCCAACGAGCTGGCCCGGTCGGTCGTGGCGCACCAGGCCGACCTCGGCCTGGCCTTCGACGGCGACGCCGACCGCGTCATCGCCGTCGACCAGAACGGGACCGTCGTGGACGGAGACGTGCTGCTGGCGCTCTTCGCACTGGACCTGGCCGAGCGGGGACACCTCGCCGGCAACACCGTGGTCGTCACCGTCATGACCAACCTCGGCTTCCGGCTGGCCATGGAGGCCCGCGGCATTGCGGTGCGCGAGACCGACGTGGGGGACCGCCACGTGCTGGCCGCGCTCGACGCCGACGGCCTCGCCCTGGGCGGCGAGCAGTCGGGGCACATCATTTTCCGCGCCCGCTCGACCACCGGTGACGGCATCCTCACCGGGATCGCGCTGGCCGACCTGGTGCTGCGGGCGGGACGCTCGCTGGCCGACCTGTCCACCGGGTTGGTCGAGCGGGTGCCCCAGCGCCTCGTCAACGTGCCGATTCCCCGGCCCGAGCGCCTGGCCGACAGCGCCGAGGTGTGGGAGGCCGTGGTCAAGGCCGAGGCCGAGCTCGGCCACGACGGCAGGGTCCTCCTGCGCCCGAGCGGCACTGAGCCGCTGGTGCGCGTCATGGTCGAGGCGCGGGTGGAGGCCCAGGCCGACGCCGTGGCAGCCCAGCTCGCCGCGGTGGTCGAGGCCGCCCTGGGGCAGATCGAGCCGCAGGTGCGCAGGTAGCCTGGGGTCACTATGTGCGGCATCATCGGCGTCACGGGCGAGTCCGACGCCATCCCGATCCTGCTCGGAGCCCTGCACCAGCTGGAGTACCGCGGCTACGATTCCGCCGGGGTCGCCATGGTGGTCGAGGGCGGCGACGGCGGCGCGGACGGAGGGGACTCCATCTGGCGGGCCCGGGCGGCCGGCGGCACCGATTCGGTGGCCAAGCTCGGCCCGCTGACCGAGGACGCGCCCACCGGGCACGCCGCCGCCATCGGGCATACCCGCTGGGCCACCCACGGGGGCCCGACCGTGGAGAACGCCCACCCCCACATCGACTGCAGCGGCCGGCTGGCCCTCATCCACAACGGCATCATTGAGAACCACGCCGAGCTGAAGGCCGAGCTCGAGGCCACCGGGCACACGCTGGTCTCGGCCACCGACACCGAGGTGCTGGCTCACCTCATTGAGGCGAAGCTGGCCGAGGCCGGTTCGCCGGGCCTGGCCGAGGCGGTGCGGGCGGTGCTGCCGCGGCTGCGGGGCTCCTTCTCCATTGCGGTCGTCTCCGCCGACGAGCCCGACACCATTGTGGCGGCGCGCCGCAAGACGCCGCTCGTGCTCGGGCTGCAGGACGGCGTGGCGTTCCTCGCCTCCGACATCCCGGCGCTGATCGGGCACACCCGGCAGGTCTTCGCGCTGGCGGACGACGAGGTGGCCGTGCTCACGCCGGGTGCGCTGGCAGTCACCACCCTCGACGGCGACCCCGTCGAGCCCGAGCAGCTGACGATCACCTGGGACCTCGAGGCGGCGCAGAAGGGCGGCTTCGAGGACTACATGTCCAAGGAGATCAGCGAGCAGCCCCAGGCGGTGGCCGACACGCTGCTCGACAGGCGCAGCCCCGGCGGCGAACTGATCCTCGACGAAATGCGCCTCAGTCCCGACGACCTGCGCAACATCGACAAGGTGTTCATCGTGGCGTGCGGCTCGAGCTACCACGCCGCACTGGTGGCCAAGTACGCCATTGAGCACTGGGTCAAGCTGCCGACCGAGGTCGACATCGCCAGCGAGTTCCGTTACCGCGACCCGGTGCTGAACGAGCGCACACTCTGTGTCGGTGTCTCGCAGTCGGGCGAGACGCTCGATACATCCGAGGCCATGCGCGAAGCTGCCCGCCTCGGCGCCAAGGTGCTCGTCGTCACCAACGTGGTCGACTCGTCCATGGCCCGGGCGGCCGACGGCGTCCTCTACACGCGGGCCGGGCCCGAAATCGGCGTGGCCTCCACCAAGTGCCACCTGGCCCAGATTGTGGCGCTCGAGGTGCTGGGGCTGTACCTGGCCCAGCTGCTCGGGACGCGGCCGGCGGCGGACATCAACGAGACCTTGAACGCCATGGAGGGACTGCCCCGTCTGGTGTCCTCGACCTTGGAGCGGGTGGGTGACGTCGACGACGTGGCGGCCAAGCTCACCGACGCCCGTGATTTCTTCTTCCTCGGGCGCCATGTCGGCTTCCCGGTCGCGCTCGAAGGCGCGCTGAAGCTCAAGGAGTTGGCCTACCTGCGCGCCGAGGGCTACCCGGCCGGCGAGCTCAAGCACGGGCCGATCGCACTCATCGAACCGGGGACCGTGGTCGTCGGCATCGCCACGCGTAACCCGCTGTGGGAGAAGATGCTCTCGAACATCTCCGAGGTGCGCAGCCGTGGCGCCACCGTCGTGCTCCTGGCCGACGACGGCGACGAGGAATCGGCCGCCGCCGCCGACCACGTGCTGTGGGTGCCGCCGACCTCCCCGCTCCTCTCGCCCGTGGTGGGCGTGGTGCCGCTGCAGCAGCTGGCCTACCGCCTGGCCCGCCTGCACGGCCACGATCCCGACCGCCCCCGGAACCTGGCCAAGACGGTGACCGTCGAGTGATCGTCGGCGTGGGCGTCGACGCCGTCGACGTCGCGCGGTTCCGCAAGGTGCTGGAGCGACGCCCGCACTTCGCCACTCGGAGCTTCAGCGACGCCGAGCGGGCCGATGCCGCCGGGTCCGCCGACATGGCCCAGAGCCTGGCGGCCCGCTTCGCGGCCAAGGAGGCGGTCATGAAGGCGCTCCGGACGGGCATCGGGGGCTTCGCCCTGACAGACGTCGAGGTGTGCCGGGCGCCCGGCACGGGTGCCACCCGCAACGCGCCGTACCTGCGGCTGCACGGCACGGCCGCCGAGCTGGCGGGCGCGCAGGGTGCGGGCACCTTCCACCTCTCCCTCACCCACACCGACGGCGTGGCGATCGCCTTCGTCGTGGCGGAACAGGCTCCGTGCGCGGCGTCCTGACCCGCGACGAAATGCGGGCGGCCGACGCCGCCGCGCTGACCACCGTCTCGCACGAGACATTGGTGGACCGCGCCGGTACGGCGGCGGCCCACGCCTCGCTTCGCCTCCTCGGGGGCGCCTACGGGCGGCGCGTCGTGGTGGTGGTAGGGAAAGGCAGCAACGGCGCCGACGGCCGGG
>DATCEZ010000209.1:0-3700 GCA_036509775.1 Acidimicrobiales bacterium | reverse complement strand
TGTCGCACCACTCCAGGACGCCGTCCTCGGGCTCCCGGTAGAGGATGTTGTAGTGGTTCTGGACGCTGACAAATCCGGGACTGCCGTCCGGTGTCGCTGCAGCGGCCTCGTTGAGCATGTCCACGGTGAAGTTGGAGCAGCCGAACTCGCGAACCTTGCCCTCGGCCACGAGCTCGACCAGCGTGCCGATCGTCTCGGCGATCGGGGTCTTCGGATCGGGCAGGTGCAGCTGGTAGAGGTCGATGCGATCGGTGCCGAGCCGGGTGAGGCTGTCCTCGACGGCGGTGCGGATGTAGGCGGCGGAGCCCCCGCCCTCGTGCCCCTCGTAGGGGGCTCCGAACTTGGTGGCCAGTACGATCTCGTCCCGGCGGGAGCCGAGCGCGGCACCCAGGTAGGTCTCGCTCTTCGCCCCGCCGTAGATGTCGGCGGTGTCGAAGAAGTTGATGCCGGCGTCGAGAGCGGCGTTCACCACGACCGCCGTCTCCTCGCGCCCGATGCGCATGCCGAAGTTATTGCAGCCCAGCCCGACGACGCTGACTTCGAACGAGCCGATCGTACGTGTCTCCATCGGCAGACTCCCTCTCCACGGCCGGTCTCCTGCGGGCGAACCGGGTCGGCAGTACTGTACCGGCGACTTCAGGTTGGGGAACCACGAGCAGGAGGAGGCCGCAATGGCAGCAGGCGCAGTTGACGTGACGATCGCCGCGACGCCCGACGAGGTCTGGGCGAAGGTCGGTGACTTCGCCGGCGTCGGCGTGTTGTTTCCGGCCATCGAGTCCTTTCGCCTGGAGGGCGACGACCGCATCATCGGCATGTTCGGTATGGAGATCCGCGAGCGCCTGCTGGCCCGCGACCAGGAGACCCGGGTGCTCACCTACTCGGTCGTCGACGGCGTCCCCATTGAGAGCCACACGGCCACCGTGTCGGTCGAGCCCGACGGTGCCGGGTCCAAGGTGATCTGGGCCTACGACGTGTCCCCGGACGAAATGGCGCCGATCTTCGGCGACACCTACAAGGGCGCGCTGGCCGCACTGGCGGATTCCTTTTCGTAATCGTCCGACCAGGGAATGGGTGGGCGCCATGGCGCCGCGCCTACCCTGAGCCGGTGACCCAAGGCGCGGCTGACGCACCGGTTGGCACGACACCCCAGGTGCAGCCAGAGCCGCAACCGGTGCCACGCCCATTGACCGAGGACGTCCCGCGCATCTACCCGCGGCAACTGCCGGACCCCACGCGTCGTGAGCTGCTCCGTCGGAGCCGGACGATCGCCAAGGTGGTGGCGATCCACTTCACCCCGACGGCCTTCCGCCAGCTGCGCACAATCCGTCAGGGCCCCCTCCCGGCGGCGCAACTCGCCCGTCCGCTGCGCAAGAGCTTCCAGGACCTCGGGGGGACCTTCATGAAGTTCGGCCAGATCATCGCCTCGTCGCCGGGCATGTTCGGCGACGACGTGGCCGACGAGTTCCGCGCCTGCCTCGATACGGGACCGGCCGTCCCCTTCCCCGACGTGCGCCAACGGGTGGAGGAGGATCTCGGCCTGTCACTGAGCGACGCGTTCGCCGAGTTCGAGACCGAGCCCATCGGGACAGCGTCCATCGCCGTGGTGCACCGGGCCCGCCTGCTGGACGGGCGGACGGTGGCAGTCAAGGTGCTGCGGCCGGGCATTGAGGACACGGTCGCGACCGATCTCGACCTCATGCAGCCGCTGCTCGAGATCCTGGTGCGCCAGACCGGCGACCAGATGGCCGGTTCCACCTTGCAGCTGCTGGACGGCTTCCGGGTGCAGATCGGCGAGGAGATGGACCTGCGCAACGAGGCACGCTCGCTCCTGCACTTCCGCCGGCTGCAGAACGAGTTCGACCTCAAGTTGATGGCCGTGCCCGAGCCTTACGTCGACCTCTCGGGCCGCAACGTGCTGACGATGGAGTTCTTCGACGGGGTCCCGATCGACGACCTGGCCCGCGTCGCCGACCTCGGCTTTGATCCCACGCCGCTGGTCCAAGAGGTCATGCGCGCCTTCTTCCTCACGACCGTGCGCTGGGGCGCCTTCCACGGCGACGTGCACGCCGGCAACATGATGCTGCTGCGCGACGGGCGGATCGGCGTCATCGACTGGGGCATCGTCGGCCGGCTCGACCCGTCGACACATCGCTTCTTCATTTCGCTGCTGTCGGCCGCCATGGGCGACGAGTCGGCCTGGCCGGTCGTGACCAAGCACATCACCGACGTCTACGGGCCGGCCATCGGCGTGGCAGTGGGCCTTTCTGACGAAGACCTGACCGCGTTCGTCCGCTCCATCATGGAGCCGGCCCTGACCCGGCCCTTCGGGGAAGTCAGCCTGGCCGGCATCATGCAGACCATTCAGCTGCAGATGGCCAAGGCACAGGGGGTCGAGGCCCACCAGCGCAGCGTGCGCTCGATTTTGCGGCGACTGCGCACCCAGCGCAAGGTGCGACGGATGGCCGACCAGTCCGGCGGCCTCATGTCCGAGTTCGACCGGGGCACGTTCCTGCTGGCGAAACAGCTGATGTACTTCGAACGCTACGGGCGCATGTTCGTCTCGGAGGTGCCGATTCTCAACGACCGGGCCTTCATCGAACAGCTGCTGGCCGGCGTGGACATGTCCAGCCTGGGCTGATTGGCCGAGGTCCGGCGAGCTGACCGGGCGGAGCCGCCCGGAACTGGGATCGGCGGTGTCGAGACCTGGGGACCTGGCACGAAACTGGAATCTGTTCTAGTTTCACGCTGGGCCTGCTGGAGGCCCGTGGAACGGGGAGGTGACATGGCAGAAGAAGCGGTGATCTACCGCTCCGACCACGTCTTGGAGTACCCCTATGTGCGCTCCGTGGGCCCGGTCATCGGGGCATTTCTCACCGGGTTGCGCGACGGCAAGGTCGTCGGGATCCGGGGCACGGGCGGACGTGTCATCGTCCCGCCGACGGAGTACGACCCCGAGACGGGGGAGGAGACCGACGGCATCGTCGAGGTCGGCCCCGAGGGCACCGTCACCACGTGGTCCTGGGTGCGTCATCCCCAGCCCAAGCACCCCCTGCAGGAACCCTTCGCCTGGGTGCTCGTGCAGTTCGACGGCGCGGACACCTCCTTCCTGCACGTGCTCCCGGCGGCGTCGCCCGACGCCGTCTCGACCGGCATGCGGGTGCGGCCCGAGTTCCTCCCCGAGGACGAGCGGGTCGGGCACGTCAAGGACATCAGCCACTTCGTGGCAGTCGTGAGCGAGCGCGAGCCGGTGACCATGATGGCGGCGACCACCCGTCTCGACTTCAATTTCACCGCCGGCGTGGCCATGAGCAAGAACCTGCATGGCTACGAAGAGGGCAAGTTCATCGGGCAGCGCTGCCCCAAGTGCAAGAAGGTCTACGTGCCGTCGCGGGGCTCGTGCCCGACGGACGGCGTGCCCACAGACGAAATCGTCGAGCTGCCCAACACCGGCACCGTGACCACGTACTGCATCGTGAACGTGCCCTTCGCCGGGCAGTCGATCGAGATCCCCTACATCTGCGGGCAGATTCTGCTGGACGGGGCCAACCTGTCGTTCATGGGCCTCATTCAGGAGATCCCGACCGACGAGATCCGCATGGGCATGCGGGTCGAGGCGGTGTGGGCCGATCCGGCGGACTGGGGTCCGACGTTGGCCTCGGTCAAGTACTTCCGTCCCACCGGCGAGCCCGACGCCGACTAC
>DATCEZ010000208.1:0-4200 GCA_036509775.1 Acidimicrobiales bacterium | reverse complement strand
TTCAAGGCACCGGGCGGCGGAGCCGGAAGTCTCTTCGGTGGGGGCACCGGCACGACGGGTCGCTTCGGCGGAGGCGCCGGGGGATTCGGAGGCGCCGGCGCGGGTGGGTTCGGCGGCGGCGGCGGCGGCGGTGGCGGCATCACCGGTGCCGGCGGCTTCGGTGGCGCGGGAGCCGGTGGATGACCGTCACTGACCCCCAGGGGACTCCCTCTGTGCGGGACACGGTGATTGAGCTGGAGAGGGTGACCAAGGTCTACCGAACCGGCACCATCAGCGTGGCCGCACTCCGAGGAGTCAGCCTCTCCATCGAGCAGGGCGAATACGTCGCCATCATCGGCCCCTCGGGCTCGGGCAAGTCGACCCTCATGCACATCCTCGGCTGCCTCGACGTCCCGAGCTCCGGTCGGTACCACCTGGCCGGTGAGGACGTCAGCCACATGAGCGAGACTGCGCTCGCCGAGGTGCGCAACCGGCGCATCGGTTTCGTCTTCCAGCAGTTCAACCTGCTGTCGTCCATGACGGCCTGGCAGAACGTCGAACTCCCGATGGTCTACGCCGGCGTGCCGCGGTCCATTCGCAAGGACCGGGCCATGGAGGCACTGGCCCGCGTCGGCCTGGCCGGTCGCGTCAGCCACAGGCCCGGTGAGCTCTCCGGTGGCCAGCAGCAGCGCGTCGCCGTCGCCCGGGCGTTGGTCACCGAGCCGGATCTGATTCTGGCCGACGAACCCACCGGCAACCTCGATTCGAAGTCGGCGGCGGATGTCATGCGCCTCATGGGCGAGTTGCACGACGCTGGCCGCACATTGGTCCTCATCACGCACGATGTGGAGGTGGCTGGAGCCGCGGGTCGCGTCGTCGGCATACGTGACGGCCTCCTGACCGAGAACGACTCCCGCTACCTGGAGAGTGTCCGGTGAACTGGCTCGAGACGCTCCGCACGGGAGTCAACGGCGTGCGCAGCCACCGGCTGCGCTCCTTCCTGACCGTCCTCGGCATCCTGATCGGCATCGCCGGCGTGATCATCGCCGTGGGCCTGGGCGAGGGCGCCTCGGGGCAGGTCACCTCCGAGATCAACGCGCTGGGCTCGAACGTCCTGACCATCACCCCGGGCAGCACGACCTCGACCTCGGGCATTCGCGAGGCGTTGGGATCAGCGTCCACCCTGACCATGTCGGACGTCGCGGCACTGTCCTCCCCGGTCGACGCCCCCGACATCAAGGCGGTGGCCGGCATCACTTCCTCCTCGGAGGTCCTGACGGCCGGCAGCGAGACGGCGACGACGACCGTGCAGGGGACGACACCGTCGTGGCTGACCGTGCGGGGCCGTACGGTCGCCCAGGGCCGCTTCCTCGACAATCAGGACGTGAAGGACCTCTCTGCTGTCGTCGTCCTCGGTGAGACGACGGCCTCAGAGCTCTTCACCCGGGGGGACCCGGTGGGCCAGACCGTCGATGTGAACGGCGTACCCCTCACCGTCGTCGGCGTGCTCACGTCCAGCGGCTCGTCCACCTCGTCGTCGAGCACCACGGACCCCGACGACACGGCCATCGTCCCCATCACCACGGGCGCCGAGCGCATCTTCGGTGGTACGTCTCGCAACTCGGTGAGCTCCATCGCCGTGCAGGCCCGTTCGTCAGCTGACCTGACCGGCGCCTATCAGGAGGCGGATCACCTCCTGCTGCAGCTGCACGGCATCACCGACACGGCCGTCGCCGACTTCACGATCACCTCGCAGGCCTCGCTCATCGCGGCCAACACGTCGGTGGACCACACGCTGACCATCCTGCTCGGCGGGATCGCCGCCATTTCGCTCATTGTGGGCGGCATTGGCGTCATGAACATCATGCTGGTGTCGGTCACCGAACGCATCCGCGAGATCGGGTTGCGCAAGGCGCTCGGTGCCACCCCGCGGGTCATCCGCCGCCAGTTCCTGGTGGAGGCATCGGTGCTCGGACTCGTCGGCGGGTTGTTGGGCGTGCTGGCGGGACTGCTCGGCGTCCTCTGGCTTCCCGGACTCATCGGGGACCCGATCTCGACCAGTCCCACGGCCGCAGTCGGGGCGCTGGCAATCGCGCTGGCCATCGGCGTCCTCTTCGGGGTCTACCCCGCCAGTCGTGCGGCCACGCTCGCACCGATCGATGCGCTGCGCAGTGAGTGATCGCCATGCAGGCAACGCCATTCACGACAACGCAACGCCAATCACCACAACACAAGGAAGAGAAAGAGGAATCAGGACGATGCAGTCACTGACCAGCCGGACCAGGAACCGTCGGCGCTTCATGCGCCTGGCCGGCACGGGCGCCACGGCGCTGCTTGCCGCCACCGCGGTGGCTACGGCGGCGGGAGCCGCCACCACGCCGGCCAATGCCCCCGCCGGGGCGACAGGCAGCGTGGCCTCTCTCATCGGATCGAGCATGGAGGTCCAGAACGCGAGCTCCGGGCAGACGACGGTGAACTGGAGCACGACCACCACGTTCTCCAAGACAGTGACCCAAGCGGTCAGCACGCTGGCCGCCGGCGACTGCGTCACGGTGAACGGTACGCCGTCCAAGAAGTCCAAGACGACGATTGCGGCGCGCACCATCACCGTCAGCACGGCCAGTTCCACGGGATCGTGCACGCAGGGCCGCACCGGAACTGCAGCCGGCGGCGCCGGAGGTGGATTTCCCGGTGGTGGCGCCGGTTTCCGGGGCGGCGGTGCCGGTCGTACGGGTGCCAGCGGCGGCAGCGCCGAGGGGGGGACGCGTCCGAGCTTCGGTGGGAGCGGATCGTCCAACTTCCGCAAGGCCCTGGCCAACGTGGCCATCGCATCGGGCAAGGTGACGGGTGTCAGCGGTTCCACCGTGACGGTGTCGGGTATCAGCATCAGTCCGGGGTCGTTCTCCCGTCCCACCACGAAGTCCTCGTCGAAGACCAAGAAGCCCACTGCACCCAAGACAAAGACGGAGACGCTCCAGATCACGACGTCGAGCTCGACCACGGTGAGCGCCACCCAGACCGCCGCGTCGACCGACCTCGCTGTCGGTGATTGCGTCAGCGCCCTCGGCCCGGCCGCGACCAACGGGTCGGTCACGGCGACCACGGTTCGGATCACCGCGACCAGTGGGACCTGCAGCTCCGGATTCGGTGGATTCGGCGGTGGCGGCGGCTTCGGCGGTCCCGGGGCCGGAGGTCCCGGCGGGGCCGGAGGCGGGGGTACCGGTGCCTAAGTCGGGCGCACGCTCGGGCTGGGGCCGGGCCGGCCACCGGCGCGCCGTCCTGATCGGCGTCATTGTCGCCGCCGTCGTGCTCGGTGGCGGCGTGGCCGCCTGGGCCGAAGTCGGGAACGGTAGTGCCGGGTACCGCACGGCCACAGTGACCCGGGCCGACATCGGCACCACGCTGGGTGTGGTGGGCAACGTCGAACCGGTCAGTGACGCCGCGGCTTCGTTCCAGGTGGCTGGTCAGGTTGCCACGGTCACGGTGACGCCCGGCCAGGTCGTCACCGCGGGTCAGACGCTGGGCACGCTCGACACGACCGCGTTGAGCGAGTCCGTCTCGTCCGCCCAATCCACTGTGGCCGCCGATCAGGCCAAGCTGGTCGAGGACGAGGAGAGCCAGACCAGCTCTTCTTCGTCCTCCGCCGCCAAGACGCAGACCTCGACCCCCTCGACCCCCTCGTCCACCACGACGACGACCACGCCGACACGCGGCACGACGGGCGGCCAGAACGCGACCGTCACCGCCGACCAGACCACGCTGACCGGCGATCAGTCGACCTTGTCGACCGACCAGAACAAGGAAGCGGCGGACCTGACCCAGGCCCAGAGCGACTGCACCAGCGCCAACACCAGCACGCCGTCCGGCCAGGCGACGTGTGAAGCCGCGCTTCAGACGGTCTCTGCGGACGAGCAGCAGGTGTCGAAGGATCAGACCACGGTGTCGAAGGACGAGACGGCGCTCGGCCAAGCCCTCGGCGCCGAGTCCTCGAGCGGCGGCACGTCGACGACGACGACGCCGGGCTCGACCCCCACCCAGGGCAGCCATGCCGTCGACGCGGCGAGTTTCACCGGCAACACGGGCGCCGGCTCCACCTCCACTGGCAGCGGCTCGACCGGATCGAGTGCCACGGGCTCTGGTGCAGGCGGCTCAGGCTCGACCGGAGGCAACAGCGACACCCCCGAGCAGATCGCGTCGGACCAGGCCGCCATCGACTCCGCC
>DATCEZ010000207.1:0-10526 GCA_036509775.1 Acidimicrobiales bacterium | reverse complement strand
GGGCGAGACCGTCGCTGCAGCGGCGGTAATCACGTCGGGGATGGCGGTCATCGACACGTTGTCGAGCGCCGGGCCCTGGTTGGTGTCTCCTGGGGTGTCGTCATCGAACTCAATACGGGTCGACGACGACGTGGCGGTGATCAGGTTCGTCTGCTGCACCCACTGCAGCGGCGCTCCGGCGCTGAGGGCCACGATGTTCGGCATCGGCGTGCCGCCCACGACGACGCTCATGGTGTGCGAGACGCCGGAGGCCTGGTCACCGTTGACCGCCGTCCAGTAGCTCAGGGAATACTCGACACCGGGCGTTGTCGGCACGTCCTGATAGATGCCGCCTGCTTCGCTGGAGGTCCCGCCCAAGTCGATGGAGTCCTTGCTGCCACCCTGGGCGCCCCAGTTGACGTAGCTGCTAGACACGACGTCGACGCTGCCACCGGTCGGTCCGTAGAGCGCCGGCGTCACCACGGTCCAGCCGGGGATGGTGGTCGAGTCACCCGCGAACACCGTGAGATAGGAGCCCGGCGCTGCCGTCGTATTCCCGAAGTCCCCGTCGGTGACGAGATTCACGGGGGAGGCCCCAGCGCCCTGTTGCAGCACTGACGTGCCGGCGAAGGTGGCCAGGCCGGCCACGGGCAGGAATGCGGCCACGGCGAGCGCGAGGCGGCGCACCCCGCGGGTCCTGGTGGAACGCTTCGGGTCAGGCGCGGTGTGCGCCACATGCGTGATTTTCATGAGTTGGCCCTCCTAGCGCCGACGGCGAGCAGGACCTGCTGGCGCGCCCGCAGGCGCGAGAAGGAACTCGCCAAGCTGCTCTCCGTGGCGCACGCTACCCAGCAACCGCTGATGCGTCAAAGGTTGGTCACCCGTATTTCACCTGCCCGTCACATACGTTTTGGCTTGCGCGAGGGTGCTCAGTGGGGACTCAGCAGCCACTCAGTCCTGGTCCAGCGGGCGTGGTCGACGAAACTCCGGATTCGTAGCCCCGCTCACCCGGCCCACTACCGTCTTGGCGCAGCAACTCGCCGCCCGCGACACGGTCGCGGTGTCCTAGGGAGCTTCCGCCGCCCTGTCCACGTCAAACAAGACAAGACCGCAGTACCCGGTCCGGGTCGTCTACTTCGTCGAGGGGTACTCCTTCGGCGGCGTCGAACGTCATCTGCTCGGCCTGCTCGACGACCTCGACCGGGAGCGGTTCGAGCCGATGGTGCTCGGCGTCATGGCGGACGAGCTCCTGCCCGAGCTCGAGGCGCGGCAGGTCCCGGTCGTTCGGCTGGAGCGCATACGCGGCAACGGCGACGTACGCGGATTTGCCCGCGCCTTCCGTGCCATCCGCCAGGCCAGACCCGTGGTGTTCCACGCCATGTTGTCCCACTCACACGCCGCCCAGTACGCCATTCTGGCGGCTGTCGCCATCCGCACGCCGGTCGTCGTGACCACGGCTCACCTGCCGACGCAGTCCGAGAGCCAGATGCGGAGGCGACTCGGTCGCCTCGTGCTCCGCGGCGTGGACATGCAGGTCCTCCCCTCCGAGTGGACCAAGGCGGAGCTCATCCGGTTGGACCAGCTGCACGGCCGATCCCAAGTGATCTCGAACGGCATCGCACTCCCCGCCCTCCTCTCCCGCGCCGAAGCCCGGGAGCAGCTGGACGTCCCTCCGACGGCGACGGTGATCGGCGGCTCCATGCGCCTGGTGGACTGGAAGCGCCCCGAGCTGATCACCGACGCCGCGCGGGGACTTCCCCATGCGGTCGTCGTGATCCTCGGTGAGGGCCCAGAGGTTGAGCGGCTGCGCGCACTGGCGGGCGGCGTCGATCTTCGGCTGCCCGGCTTCCGCCTCGATGCGGTCAGCCTCCTTCCCGCCTTTGACGTGTTCATCCATCCCTGCCCGACGGACAATCAACCACTGGCCGTTTTCGAGGCGCTGGGCTCGGGGGTGCCGGTGATCGTCGCCGACCAAGGTGGCGCCTCGTTGATGGTCGACGACGAACGGACGGGTTTGCGCGCGCCAGCCACCGCTGAGGGCATGGCCGCCGCAGTCCAACGCCTCCTCGAAGACCCCGAGCTGGCCGAGCGGCTCGCCGCCGCGGGGCGGGCCGAAGTGCTGGAGCGCTTCACCACCGAGGCGATGACACGGCAGCTCGAGGCTCTCTACGAGCGGCTCCTGGCGTCGGCGACCGGAGGTTGAAGACTCAGAGAAGCGTCGGCGGCGGCGCGTTCGGTGAGCGCCACCTCGTATTCGGCCCCCCGGCTGCGAGCCGCCTGCAGACTCTGCTGCCAGGCGTCGATGGCCGCGTCGCTCTGGCCGAGCCGGGCCAGTGCCTTGCCGCGCACGCGGTGGATCAAGGGGGTCTGGGACGCCACGCCTCCGAGATCCTGTGCGCGCGCCAGGCAGCGGTCAGCCAGGTCGAGGGCGCCGTTGTCGTCACCGCTGAGCAACAGGCACTCGGCCATGCGGGCGCTCGCTTCGAGTGCGTCCGCCCGGCTCCCGATGTCGTCCATCTCCCCGATGCAGGACGCAAAGAGCTCCAGCGCTTCGTCGTAGCGCCCTTGCGCGGCGTAGACCCGGGCCAGCTTCCCCTTGGCGTCGGCCGCGCCGGACCGGTAGCCGGCCGCCCGCCACGTCCGATTCACGGCGACGAAGGCCTCCTCGGCCTCGTCGAGGCGCCCTTGCTCCAGCGCGATCTCACCGATGTTGAACACGTAGAACGCGTCCATGACGGCATTCCCCGTCCGGCGCGCCGTGGCCTGCGCCCGCCGGTACAGCGCCACCGCTTCGTCCCAGTCGCCCTTGAAGTAGGCGAACCCACCGAGCATGTTGAGGACGCCGGCCTGGCCCGGCAGGTCTCCGACCTCCTCGAAGAGGAGGAGGGCGCGTTGCCAGTTCACCGGCTCCTGCAGCTGACCGAGGTCCATCTTCGCCCAGTCGATGATGCGGAGGGCGTCGGCCGTGGTCTCCTTGTCACCCACCGCTTCCGCTTGCTCGACCGCCTGTGTGCACCACTTGATGGCCTGGCGGTGCTTCCCACCCTCCTGGCAGAAGCGCCCGTACCAACCGAAGAGCTCGGCCCGCTGACGGTTGGCGTCGACGTGGTCGATGTCGCCGAGGATCCCGATGCCACGGCGGATCCAGCGCAGCGCGTTGGTGTAGCGGTCGAGCCAGCCCTCCACCCGGGCCAGCTTGAGGAGCAGCCTGGCCTGCCCCACGACGTCGTCGCCGATCAGCCGCCGGGCCGCCCGGTAGGCGCCGGCGGCGCCGGCGTAACTTCCGGTGAGGTTCCTGGCGTCGCCGAGCCCTTCGTGTGCTGCCGCCACGGCCGCCGCGGCGAGCTGCGGCAGTCGGCGCCCCGCCGCGATCGCCCGTTCGAAGTACTCCGCCGCCTCGGCGTTGGCAAACAGGCCCTTGGCCTGCCCGGCCGCCTGCAGGGAGTACGACCACGCCTCGTCTGAGCGCTGGGCGTGCAGGTAGTGGAAGGAGAGCAGGCCGGACTGATCGTCCCCGCCTTCAGCGGCAGCACGGGCAATGGTGTCGCCGGCCCGGGAGTGCAGCTCGCGGCGGAGACGGAACGAGAGCCCGTTGTAGGCGCTGTCGCGCAGGAGCGCGTTGCGGAACGCCAGATGCGCCTCCGCATCGTGAACGATGAAGGGCTCGAGACGCATCCACGTCGCATCACTCTCGTCGGGCACGTCCTCAATGACATCGGACAGCAGTTGGGCGGAGAAGGACTGGCCGAGCACCGACATGCGGCGCAGCAATTGGCGGTCGAGCACGGGGAGGCGGTCGATGCGGGCGACGACGACGTCCTCGACCGAGTCGGGTAGCGCACTGATGGAGCCCCCTTGCAGCACGGCCGCCACCAGCTCCCGGACGAAGAGCGGATTCCCCCCGGAACGGACGACGAGAAGTTGGATCTCCCGGTCCGGCAGAGGGTTCTCCCGCGTCGCATCAAATGCGAGCTCCGCGGCCTCTGCCTCACTGAGCGGCCCGAGCTCCATGCGGATGACAGGGGTGTCCTCGGGCGCGATGAACCCCGACGCGACATCCCGCCTGGTCAGGCACCAGACCCACGAGGTCAGATGCACCACGCGGGCGATGTGTCCGAAGAGGTCTGCCGATGCCTCGTCCATGAAGTGGACATCCTCAATCGTGATCAGCCCCGACTGCGGGAGCAGCACAGCCAACAGGGCAATGACCGCCTCGGCCAGCTTTGTTCGCCTGAACTCCTCTTCGAGTTCCAGGGTCTCGCGTGTCTCGGGCACATTGATCGCCATGGCCATACCGATGAGCGGAGCCCACGGGACGAGTTCGGGCGCCCGATGCTCCAGCTCGGCGAGGAACGTCGCCCCGAGCCCTTCGTCACTCCCTTCGACCGGAAGATCGAGCAGGCCGCGGAGCAATCGCCGCACCGTGTAGTAGGGCGTCGTGGAGTCGTAACGCTCGCACACGGCGAACAGCTGCATCCGGTCGGTGGTCACCTCGCGCAGCCGGCCGGCCAACCGGGATTTTCCGACACCGGTGGCCCCGACGATCTCCACCAGCGCACCGCGGCCGGACGCCGCGATCCGCTCGAGTTCGGCGAACTCGGGCCCGCGGCCGACGAACGGCAACTCGTCGTCGCCGCCGCCGGTCACGTCCCGCGTCTTGGCGCCGAGACGAACCGCCCGCACTGGCTTGGCCTTGCCCTTCACGAAGAACGGTTCGAGCTCCGTCGCCACGAAGCCGGTCTGCGACCGGGTGAGGAGCTCCGGGGTGGTGTAGATCTCGCCCGGCGCAGCCTTCGCCATGAGACGGGCGGCCAGGTTCACCGCGTCGCCCATGACCGTGAAGGTCCGCCGGTAATGCGGCCCAACCTCCCCGACGAAGACCGAGCCCTGATTGACGCCGATCCGGATGGGCAAGGGGTTGTCGGCGTCCATGATCTCTCGGACGGCGAGCAGCATCCGGTGCTCGTCGTCGCCTGACGACGAGGGCGCGCCGGCGGTCAGGATGATTTTCCCGCCGTCCTTGTCGGCGTCGGTGGCGAGAAAGGTGACGCCTTGCCGGTCGGCCGCCCCTTGGACATGCGTCACTAGGACGTCGAGCTGGCGGGCGGCCTCCTCGGGCCCCTCCTCGGCAATGAGCCGATCGGTCCCGTCGTAGTGGATGAACGCCACCGTGACCCTGCGGTGCTCCGGCTCGGTGCGGGTGATGAGGGCGGCCCGGAGCCCGAGCGGAATGCCCTGGCGCAGGTCGAGCTCGTGATCGACCCGTTCGAAGGCCAGGAAGGGAGGCGCAGGAAGCGACGGCGGCCGCCGCAACAAGAACCCTGGCCCCTTCGCCGGCCCGACGAGGCTCGGCCTGAGCGCGGCAGCGGTTGCTGCACTCACGACGATCTCCCCTGCGTCGGCCGTGCCCTCCATCTCCACCACCGTGCTCGCGCTCGGACCGGTGACGACGAACTCGCGATGGGACTCGCCAACGAGGAAGAAGTTGAACAGGCCGCTGTGGACGCCGACGGACATGCGGAGCGAAATGCGTTGCCCCAGCACGGTGAGGCGACCGACCACGCGCAGCGCCCGGCGCATTTCCATGGCCGCCAGGCAAGCTCGGGCCTGGTGGGCTTCGCCGGAGAAGTACACGAGCAGCGCGTCACCGCCGAACTTGAGCAGGCGGCCGCCGTTCGCGACGGCAAGGTCGAGGAGCGCGACGAAGCAGGTGTCAATGGTGGCGGTGAGCTCCTCGGCGCCCGACTTCCCCAGACGGGCCAGGCGCTCCGAGAGCTTGGTGAACCCCGAAATGTCGACGAACGCAATGGTCCCCTCGAGTTCCTGGTGCGCCAGCTCCGGTGTCGACCTGAGCCATTCGATGGCGAGGCGCGGGAAATAGGGCGCCAGGGGGTGACCGACGTCGGTGGGGACGGCCGTCGGCGACGGGTCCGTCATGATCGGCCGGGCATCAGTCGTCCCTCACCCGTCGCCGACGCGACCGGCCTCCACATCCATGGCGACGTCCCCGGGCGCGCCCGGGGAGAGATCTTCGAGCGTGACGATCTTCGTCGAGCGGTTGGGGTACGGGTCGGGGTAGTCCACCACCCGGACCACCCCCGTTGGCCGGTAGCGCCCGTCGATGATGACTTGCCGCGGCACGTAGGGGTGAAGGCCCATGCTCCGGAACAGGCGCGTGGTGGGCTCCCAGATGGAGCTGACCTCGTGCCAGCGCAGCAGGTCGAGCTTGCGCAGCAGCACGACGAGGGTGACGAGCGTGCCGGCCAGCGCGCCGGCGATGAGCGCACCCCAGAGCGTCCCCCCGGGGAGGACGACGATCAGCGACAGGAGGATCAACAACAGGAGCAGCAGGCCGATCCACTCAATGGGCTGCAGGGACTGGCCGGTGGTCGCCTCGATCTGCGCCCTATTCGCCGTGATGTCGATGCAGACATCGAGCAGGCTGCGGTACGCCTGCTCCTGTTGGAGCGTCTGGGGATCGAGTTCAATGATTGCCGATGACAGCGCCAGGTTCGAGGGCGTGGCGAGGTGGTTGTCGACGAGCCGGTAATCGATCTGGTCCGTGAGCTGATGGTCGATCATCTGGCGGACGTCCTCCGTTTGGTCCGGCGTAAAGACGGCCATCAGCTGAAGGATCGAGAGGAGCGATGCATTGTTACGACTGACGAGGTTCTGCACCACGGCCAGTCGCTCGGTCGTCCGCGCAATGGTGAATGCGATCAGCACGCCGAAGAGAAAGGTGGCCATGCTGGCCAGTGCCACGTCCACCTCGAGGTCGCCCCGGGTCGGTCCGACGCAATAGGAGGCGACGGCGACCACGATGCCGGCCGCCAGCGCCGGCCAGAGCGCCGTCTCCCCTTTCAGCACGGAGACGGCGGCTTGCCGCAGCTTTGCAGGCATCTGCGTAAGGTAGCCGGGCCTCGGCGGCCCTCTCCACCGGCCGTTGCGTTTTGGCCGGTCACAGCATGAACATCACGTGAACCATGCCGCCGCACGCCTGGAGGTCCCCCGATCTCCACCACTAGCATTCGTGCCGTGTCCGACATGGTTGATTTGTCGATGCATCTCCCGCTCGTCGAGGTGGGCGCCGGTGACCAGGTGGTCTCACAGGGGGGACCCAGCGGCGGCGTGTGGATCCTGCTCTCCGGGGCGCTCCAGGTCTTCAAGGGCGATGTGGCGGTCAACACCATCACCAAGAGGGGGGCCATCGTCGGTGAGATGTCCGTGCTGTTGAACACCGACCACGGCGCGACCGTCGTGGCGACCGAACCGAGCACCCTGCGCTACGCCGAGGATGGTCATGCCTTCTTGTTCGGTGATCCCGAGATCGCGAAGCTCATCGCTGTCGGCCTGGCCGAGCGCCTGAACTTTGTCTCGACCTACCTGGCCGATCTCAAGGACCAGTACGGCGATGCGACCGGACTCTCCATGGTGTCCGAGGTGCTGTCGCACCTCGCGGAGAAGCAGGTCGTCGCGGCCCGACCCGGTTCGGCCCGGGACCCCGACCCGGACTACTGACGTCGTCCTCCACCGTTGGCGGGAAAGCCGGCGGCCTCAGAACAGCGTGCGCGCCGGAGCCGTCGCGTCGTGCAGGTCGACCGACTCCGTCCCCATGATTGACAACCAGCGGGCCTGCTGCTGGCTCAGGTCGAGCTCCATGTGCGCCGGCACCTTGCCGATCTGGTGGCCGGCGTTGAAGACCCAGGTGTGACTGATCCGGTCGTTCCACGAGCCGTCGCTCTTGAAGGGTGATTCGTGGACGTGCCCAGCCAGCACGATCTCGGGCGCGAACTCCTCAATCTATTCGCGCAGATCTGCGTCCCCGTAGTCCCGGCGGCCCGTCCAACACGTCGGTGACCCCAGGGGTGGCCAGTGGTACGCCCAGATCCAGGTGGCGGGGCGGCGGGCTGCATCGGCGGTGAGCTGGGACGCGACGGCCGCCCGGCCGAGCGGCCCGTCCCACCACGGACAGATGGTGAGGAGCGTGTCCCCGAGCTCGAGGGAATCCCCGTCCGTGTGGATCCCGCCCTGCAGGTCGCGCAGCCAGAGCGCGGACTGCTCGCCCACCTCGTCGGGACCGGTCAGATCATGGTTTCCCGAGCTGACCACGAGCCGTGTCCTGGCCGCAATCAGCTCCAGGTAGCGGTGGACCACCGCGCTCTGCGCATCCAGAGGAACCGTCGAGTTGATGTTGAGGCTGTCGCCGGCCAGGACGACGACGTCGAACGACGGGCTGGCGGCAACCACCCAGTCGAGCTGGGGCAACGAATAGTGGAGATCTGAGACGAGAAGGGTCCGCATGGGCGTGCCCCGACCAACCTAGGGGCGAACGACTCCCCCGCCACGTCACGACTGCCCGCGCCGGCGCCGGACGCCCGGGACTACAGCCGGTAGAGCTTGGCGGCGTTCTCGCCCAGGATCTTGCGCTGCACCTCGGGCCGCAGCGTCGACATCTTCTCGGCCACGGTCTCGAGGGGCTTGGGGTAGAGGCAGGTGGGGTGAGGGAAGTCGGTTTCGAACAGGACGCTGTCCTCCCCGACCGAGTCGATCAGTGCCGGGAGGTTGTTCTTCTCAAACCAGAAGGTGGCGAACAGGTTCCGCTTGAAGTACTCCGACGGGAGCATGCTCAGCTTGTCCAGCTGCTTGGGCGCGTTCTCCGACATTTCGTAGTCGAGCGCTTCCAGAATGAACGGGATCCAGCCGACGCCGCTCTCCACCGACACCATCTGCAGGTTCGGATGCCGGTCCAGCATGCCGCTCAGAATGATGTTCGTCACGACCCGCGCGTTGCCGATGAACAGCAACGTGCCGCCGATGGCCAGCTTGGTGTCGTCGTCCTGTGACTCCCACGGGTACGTGCCGAAATAGGTCATGGTGGTCAGGCTGGCCCCGATGTGGAAGTGCACAGGCAGATGCAGGTCGGCGCAGACCTCCCACAGCGGGTCCCAGGCCCGGCTGGCGAGGTCGGGCCCGCCGACATCCTGGGGATCCGACGTCATGTTGACGCCGCGGAGGTCGAGCGATGCCACCCGCTTGGCCTCGTCGACGGACTCGTCGACGCTCCACGCCGGCAGGACGGGCATCGGCAGCAACCGCTGGCCCGAATCGGCCTGCACCTCGGCCATGGCGTCGTTGTAGATCTGGACGCACAAGAGGCGGAGCACGGGGTCCCTCACAATGTCGGAGATACCCTGCCCGCCGAGCCCGATGGAGTTGGGGAAGCAGATCTGGGCCCAGATGCCCGAGTCGTCCATCACCTCAATGCGCGCCTTGGGATCGAAGGCCCCCAGGTGGATCTCGTCCTGCGTCCACTCGTACAGCGCTTCGAGCGCCCGGCCCTTGCCACCCTCGCGATCGATGACCCCGCCGCCACCCGCGAACCCCATTTCGGATCCGTCGACGAACCACATCGGCCTGCCGTCGACCATCTGGACGTGGGGAACCCGGTCGGCGTACTTAGCCGGGGCCCGCTTGGTCCACAGGTCGTGGGCCTCTGTCAGGTGCGTGTCCGCATCAATGACGCGCAGGCCGTCCAATGCAAGTGCCATCCGTGGATCCTCCCCTAGTAACGCCGACCAGCAACCCTACGGGTTGGCATACGGCCCGGGGGCGGCGGAGATGGGACGGCCTCGCTCAGGCCACCCCGGCCGGTTCCTTGGTGAGGTTGGCCAGCTCCTCGGTGACCATCCGATCGTGCTCGGCGAAATCACGGCGAGCGGCCCGCGGGCTCCAACGACCCCGCATGAAGAACACGAGGACGGCGAAGACGAACATGCCGGCCAGACACACCCCCCACCAGCGCTGCCACTCGCCCGGCGCGGCCTTCTGCGCCGGGACCAGCTTCTGCTCGGCCACCAGGAGACTGGCCAGGTTCTGGGAGTGGACGCCCACCTTGGTGTTGATGTCCGACTGGCTCACTGTCTGGCCGTCCTGAATGGCTTTGGCGAGCGGGTTGTAGGCGAGGAGACCCGCGACCTGAGGGTTGGTGATCCCGCCGGCCGCCGTCAACGCCTTCGTCAGGTCATGCGTCGAGTTACAGGCCGCCAGGAGGGTCGCCAGGGTCTTCGGACCAGGCTCTCCTGTCGCCTGCAGACCGGCAATCACCGAAGCCGGCGCCGCCGTCGGGTTACACGCGGGCGGGGCCGTTGCCGGGGCATAGGGCTCGGAGGCCTGAATGGCCTGCAACGCGGTCGCCGCCGTCTGGTTGTCCACCAGCGTGGTCGAGGTGGTGATCACGTAGGGCAGCACCAGGAACGACAGAGCAACCGTGATGCGCAGGATCCAACCCCAGATGGCCAGGCCCGACGCGGTCAGGGCCGGGGTGTGTGACTCGACCTGCTCTGTGTAGTTCGCCATCCAGGGGGCGTACGCGATGGAGATGGAGACCGCCAGCAGGACGATGACGAGGACATTGGCGTAGTAGCCCGTATGGGGGTGACCAGTCTGAATGATGAGGAACGCCAGCATCACCATGGAGCACACCGCTCCGAAGAGCATGAACGGCTTGCGCACCCGAGCCACGTCCGAGAGGAAGCCGGCCAGGACGA
>DATCEZ010000206.1:0-3036 GCA_036509775.1 Acidimicrobiales bacterium | reverse complement strand
AGCAACGCGTCAGCGGGGTGGTCCTCGGGGTCGCACCATTCGAAGCGGACAGCCGGGCGGTCCGGTCCTGACCCGCTCACTCCACGCGGTCGGGATGCAACGCCTTGGCCATGCGCGCCATGCCCTCGCGCCACGGGACGGTCGTCCGCCCCGCCAGCTCGTGCATGCGCGTCGTGTCGATCGCCACGCTGTCGATCGTTTGCGTCGTCGGCTCGAAGCGGGCCTCGGTGCCGGCGAGCTCGGCGAGGTAGGTGCACCACTCCTCAATGCTGACCGGCTCGCTGCCGCCCCAGTTGACGGTCACCGCCGGCACGGAGGCCGCCTCGAGCAGTCGCGGCACCATGCCCAGGATGTCGTCGGCGTGCAGCGGGTGGTAGATGCTCGGCGCGTCCACGTGGACGGGGATGGCTGACCCGTTCAGCATCATGTGGAGGTGGATGGCCGGCCAGCCGCCGTTGTCCCCGTACGGCACGGACAGCCGCGCAATGGTGGTCGGCAATTCGAAACGCTGCGCCGCCCAGCGGGCCGTGCCCTCCGCCGCAATTTTGCAGATGCTGTACGTGCGCAGGAACGGCCACACGCCGTGGTTGTCACCCAGGGGTCCGTCCTCGTCGAAGACGCGGTGGCCGTCGGGCTTGTAGACCGCGGTCGACGAGCAGTGCAGGAAGGCGCGGGCGTTCCGGTGGTGCTCCATGAGGAAGGCCAGTCCCCCACTGTTGGCCGCCAGGTCCCTCTCCCAGTCGTTCGTCTTGGCCACCGCGAAGTCGAGGACGTACTCGGCGTCCTCGGGCAACCGCCCCACGTCGCCCGACTCCAGGTCGACCGCGACGCACTCGATGCCGGCCGCCTCCAGCTCGGCACGGGCGGCCGCGTCGGAGAAGCGGGCGGCTCCGATGACCCGGTTGTCACGGGCCAGCACTTTCGCCAGCGGGCGCGCCACCTGCCCCGTGACGCCGGTGACCACAATGGTGCTTCCCTGCAATTTGTCTGGACTCATAGGCCCTTTCGTACTCGCTACGCTGCCCGCGTGCACCTCTTCGCAGCCTTCCTGGGTGGTGAGCTCGCAGCCGGCCGCATGGGCGAGGACCACGAAGTGGTCTTCGTGGTGGCCGAGGACACCGAATCGGCCCGTCGGGCTGCCAGGGCCAAATGGGGCGGCGACGGGCGGGCCCACGTCGACGCCCTCACCCGCCTCGACGTGATCGACGGCTTCGCGGTCGGGCTCGAGCCGGGCGGCACGGGCGACTCCACCGAGACAACGGGCTACAACTGATCCTCGCTGCTCAGACGGAGGGTGACAGCCCGCCGTCGAGGTTGATGGCCGTGCCGGTCACGTACGAGGCCCGCGTCGACAGGAGGTAGCAGCCGAGGTCGGCGAACTCGGCACCGCGGCCGAAACGACCCAGCGGAACGCCGGCGTCAGCGGCGAAGCGCTCGTAGAAGTCCCCCAGCGCCATGCCGGAGCCCTCGGCGATGCGGACCCACTGGCCGCTCTCAATGAGGCCGATCAGCACCGCATTGACGCGGATGCCGTCGGGCGCCAGCTCCTTGGAGAGCGCCTTCATGAGCGCCATGCCCGCGGCGCGCGTCACCGAGCTCGGCTCGCTCGACCCTCCGGGCGCCTTGGCCGAGACCGCCAACGTGAAGAGGACGGCGCCCTGGCTGGCCCGGAGCATCGGGAGAGCGAGCCGGGTGAGGCGCACGGCGGCCATCAACTTGAGCTGGACGTCGGACTCCCATGTCTCGTCGTCGATCGTCTCGATGGAGCCGGCCGAGGCGCGCCCCGCGTTGTGGACGATTCCGTCGATCCGGCCCCAGCGCGCCACTGCCGCCTCGACGAAGGCCTCGAGGTCCTTCGCCTGCGAAACGTCGGCCCGCTGCGCCAACACGTCACCGCCGACGGCCCGGACCGCCGCTTCGGCCGCGCGCAGGCGCTCCTCGTCACGTCCGCAGACGGCGACGGCCGCACCTTCGGTCGCCAGCTTCGTGGCGAGGGCCAGCCCCAACCCGTCGGTGCCGCCCGTGATGAGAACGGTCTTGCCGGTGAGCTCGAGATCCATGCATCACTCCTTGTTCGGTGCGGTGATCGTGACCGTGTCGAGGAAGGCATCCGCTTCCCGCTGTGAGCGCAGGCGCACGAAGTCGAGACCGACCCAGCGCGGGTCGTGCTCGGCCTCCCTGTAGCGCTGACGGTAGACCCGGTGCCGGGTGGCGGACCAGGCGATCATCGACTTCTCGGGGTGCCACGAGAACAGGTTGGACCAGTGCTCCCTGTTCCCGTTCCACAGCTCCTGGCGGGTCACCGCGCGCCGTACCGTCCGTCGGATGGTGCGGGCCATCACCACGGCATAGGGCAGGTCGAACCACACGACCGTGTCGGCCCGTTGCCAGACGATGTCCCGCACGGTCGAATAGTTGCCGTCCACGACCCACCGCGGCGCCTCGGTGGCCTGCCCGACCCGGGCCCTGAAGGTGTCGTCGTCGAGCGGGGTCCATCCGGGCTGATGGAAGAGGGCATCGAGCTCAATATGCGGCACGCCCAGGGTCCGCGCCAGCGAGCGGGCCAACGTCGTCTTCCCCGAGCCCGAGCACCCCACGACGGCCACCCGTTCGATGTCAGCGTTCCTGTTCGGTGGGCCTGATCAGGATTTCGTTGACTGCGACGCGGCGCGGTTGGGTCACGGCGTAGCGGATGCCCTCCGCGATGTCCTCCGCCTGCATGATCTCAATGCTGCCGAAGGTCTGCGCCATGCCTTCGAGGATCTCGGGCCGGTTGTGGGAGGCCAGCTCGGTGGCCGTGGCCCCGGGTTCAATCAGCGTGACCCGCACGTGGCGGGCGGTGACCTCCTGGCGCAGCGACTCACTGAAGGCGCCCACGCCGTGCTTGGTCGCGTTGTAGACGCCGCTGTTCAGCCGGGCCACCCGGCCGGCCACCGAGCTCACGTTCACGACGTCGGCCACCGAGCGCGGTTCGCCCTCGGCCGCGGTCAGGAGATGCGGCAGCGCGGCATGGGTGCAGTACAGGAGCCCCAGCAC
>DATCEZ010000205.1:0-3977 GCA_036509775.1 Acidimicrobiales bacterium | reverse complement strand
ACACCATCGACTCCTTGGCGCGTGTGTCCAGAGGTTGGCCCGCCAGCTCATAGACGCGCCCCACCATGGCGAAGTCGTCCGCCATGAACTCGTCGAAGTGCACGTCGATCGTCCTGTCGGCCGGCAGGACGTCTCGCTCGTCGGTACAGCGGTGCAGCATGCGCTCGAGCCGGTCGGCCCAGTAGGCGCCGATGCCTTCCACGTCGACCCGATCCCGCGTGAGCCGCGCCGAGTAGGCGATCATCGTCACCATGGACGCAGTGACTGACACGGGGTCGCGGTGCGTGACCACGAAGGTGGCGTCGGGGAACGTGTCAACCAGCGCAGGGAACTGCTCCAGGTGCTGAGGCGTCTTGAGGACCCAGCGGGTGCCGCCCCTGAGCCACTGCAGCACCTGGAGCACCCTGTGGAGATAGGCGTAGCTCGGGCGCTGGTCACGGGCCAGGTAGGCATCGCGCCAGATCGTCATGGGAGCAGTCGTCTCGAAGAGCATGGTGGAGACGTCGATGGCCAGGAGCTGAATCTCCTCGTGGGTGTGCTCGACCGTCATTTCGTGCATGCGCTTGAAGTAGGGCAACGCAGTGTTGAGGAACGAGAGCGCCATGTCCGTGCGCTCCAGGCGCGGGTCCGGGACACCGAATTCCGGGACCTCGCTTGCAGGGAGGACCGGCTCCAGGCTCTCCCAGTAGGGAAGCGACCGCAGCGCAGGGTCGGCCGACATCAGGTTGTGCAGGTGCGTGGTACCTGTGCGCGGCAGTCCGCAGATGATGATCGGTGCCACGATCCGCTCGTCGAGGATCTCTGGGTGACGGCCGAGAAGGTCCTCGATCAGCAAGCGGTTCTTGAGCAGGCCGGTGATGAAGACGTGTTGCTGCATAATGCCGGCGCCGTTGAAGCCGCCCTCACGATCCATAGCCTCGCAGAGCAGCCCGAGTCGCTCGACGAAGTCGTCGGCGCCGAAGTCCTCCAGCCCTGTTTGCGAACGTGCGGTGGCCATGAGTTCGGCGGGATCGAGGGTCAGCTGCGACCCAGCCTCCTCCATGAAGTCGAGGATGGCGCGGACCTCGTCGCTGTAGCGGGGTGCCGCCAGGTCGTCGATGCGGACGGCCGCCGGTCGAACACTCATACGGTGTCCACCGGGAGTACCTCCACCTGGGGCTGCTCGGGAGTCTCGGTCGGCAGGAACCAGCGGAACCAGATGCGCCCCGAGTTGTGGCCGGCGGTGGAGACCCAGTTGGGGTGCGACGGGCGCCGGGCGGAGATGACGATGATCCACGATCCGTCGGCCTCATACTGCACCTCCGCCCCGTTGATGGTGACGCGCTCGTAGTCGTAGTTGTACGTGTGGAGCAGCCGGTTCCACAGGCACATGTTCCAGAAGACGCATTCGGGCGAACGCCCGCGGATCACGAGGGCTTCGTCGTCAGCCAGTTCGAAGGCACCCATGGCGTAGGCGGCGTCGCCGGCCGCCCAGCCGAAGGTGCTCGTCGGCACCGGGTAGGGCGGGTCGATCGCGTTGGGGGTCCCGAGTGGGATTGGCACGATGCTGGCCTGCTCGCGTAGCCACGTCGTCGTGGTCCGGATCCGCCGGGCCAGGTCGGCGTCGTCCTGGCGGTAGGTCTCGGGCGCATCGTCGGCCTCAATGTGCCAGGCGGCCCTCCGACCGTGGGCCGGATCGTTGAGGTAGTCACGGGTGATGGCCGCCACGGCGTCGGGCTCGAGGCGGATATGGAGGACCCCGGGCTCGGCGGGATCGTCCGGGGAGATGACGATATGGATGGCCCCGTCCGCGTCCCGTTCGACACCTTCGCTGTTGGCCGATCCGACGATCCGGGTCGAATAGCGCCCGTCATCCGGGCCGCCGTAGACGGTCAGGGACATGTAGACGGCGTCGCCCGGATCGAGCCGAACCCGGTACGTGCGGGCCGGATCGATCGGGGCGTAGCAGTAGAAGGCGTCGGAGTTGTCGCCGCCCCACTTCTTGTAGGGCCCAACGATCTCGACGAAGCGGGGCCGCGCTTTGTCGGCCCACAGGTTGACCTCGGCGGCCACCTGCAGGATGGACAGCACCCATTTGTGCGCTTCCAGAAGCGTCTGGGGATCGTCGGCGAGCTGTTCCACCATCCGCGCCTGGGTCGCGCCAACGGTTTCGAGCAATTCGGCGAACGCCACCTCGGTTTCGGTCGTCATGTACCCCCCACGTCGAAGTGGCGACGATCATAGGGAGCGTCGCCGCCCGACGGCGGACGGTCGCACCACCGACCGGCGGACCGGCAGATCGTGAAGGGGGCGCCTTCGAGTACTAGGAGGTCTGGTTGGTGGCGTCGGAGCCGGGCCTGGCGGGCGCGCCGATCTCCTGTTGCTGATGCTCCCACCGGGCCAGGCACCAAGTGAGCGCGGCGATGCCGGCGAACCAGACGAGATTGCCGAAGGGCAACACACTCCACGCCCCCATGACGCACAGCACGCAGATGGCGGCGCGACGGAGCTGGGCGTTGCACCCCGTACAGGCGAGCAGCGGGAGCGCCCACAAGACGTACCAGGGCTGCGGATTGGTGGCACAGACCGCCATGACGCCGAAGCCCAACGCGAGCGCGCCAACCCAGCTCGCTCGTCGCGGCAGCAAGAGGACGATGATCACTGCGACCGCGATGCCGCCCAGTTGCAGGGCGTTGGCGAGCGACGACGATGTGCTCCCGGCCAGGTTCAGCATTGAGAACGAGCTGGCCACTGTGGCCTGTGAGGCCGAGCGCAGCCAGCTGAAGCCGTCGCCACCGCACGCGAGCCCGGTGACCACCAACGCAGCGAGCGTGAGGCCGATCCCCCCACCGAGGGCCACGGCTCGGTGACGCCACGAGTCCCTCCAGTACCACCAGGCGATGGCCAGCACGCCCAGCGCTGCCGGCGCCTTCACCGTGACCGCCAGGGCGGCCAGACACAGGGCCCACCAGGGGCGCTTGGCGAGCGCGACGGCGACGCCCACCACAATCAGGCTGATCATCAACGCGTCGTTGTGGATGCCGGCGACGAAGACGAGGAGCACGGCGGGGTTGGCCACCCCGGCGACCACCGCCTCGGCAGGGTTGATGCCTCGAGAAGCAGCGGCCCGCGCGACACCCCACGCGCACAACACCAGAGAGGCGATGACGACCAGCCGCCATGCCTCGACGGCAATCCACGGATGCCCGCCCGATGCCTTCGCCAACAGACCGGAAAGACCGACCGCGCCCGGCCCGTAGATGGACGGTCCGGTCAGATAGCGGGGATCGACAGCCGAGAGCCACTCCGAGTGCCGTCCCAGGATGTGGACGGGGCTGGTCGCGGGCAGACCGGACGCCACCAATTTTCCTTGGGCGACGTAGACCCAGACGTCCTGGCTGGCGAAAGGAGCAGCCAGCAACAAGGGCGCGACCCAGGCGGCAGCGACCCACCACAGGCGGCGCCCCTGCAGCGCCGGCTCCTTCCGCACGGCACGCCACAGACTGAGCCACGCCAGTCCCAGGAGGAGGACCCCGACGACAGCCGCGCCAAGGAGGAGGAGGTGTCCCGCGGTGACCCCTGGACCACTGTTTGCCGGACCAGCCCAAGGCGGGACAGCCGGCCCCTCCCAACCCGGAGCTCGACCCGAGGCGGCGAAGGGCCAGCTTCCGCCGGCGTGCGGACCGTAGGGCGAGGCGGGCAGATCGCTGGCCAGCGCCAGCAGTCCCGAACCGGCAGCACCCAGCGCCGCGATCCAGCCCAGGCTGAATGGCCGGATTGTGTCTCCTGGCGCGGGCGATTCCCCGGGCGACACCCGGTCCGATTCCAGCGAGCGGACGCTCACGAAGGAATTATCGGCTCAGGTGGCATGACCTGAAGTGATTCATCGGCTGATGCCCGCGCGGAGTCCGAAATAGGCTCCTCGGATGGTCACTCCCAGAGAGAGTGCGACGATCGACATTGACGGTCTCGCCGTCTTCTATGAGACCGAGGGCGAC
>DATCEZ010000204.1:0-5970 GCA_036509775.1 Acidimicrobiales bacterium | reverse complement strand
TGACGCGGTCCTGGCGTGAGAACAGCTCGAGGATGATCGCCATGGAGGCCGTGCCGGTCGCTGCCCCTTGCACACCATCGAGCGCGCGGGCAAAGAGCAAGAGGCCGACATTCGGAGCGGTCGCGGTGAGGATGGCGCTGACCATCGCCCCCAGCAGACCGAACTGATATAGCCGACGATGGCCGAAGAGGTCGCCGGCCTTCCCGAAGAAGGGCGCCGCCACGCCGAAGGCCAGCAACGGGCCTGTCGAGGCCCAGGCGAGCACCGAGAAGTTCGTGTTGAAGTCCGCCTTGACCGTGGGCAGCGCCACCACGAAGACGGTGAAGGTGATGTTGAGGGAGAGCAGCCCGGCCAGGAGCGCCACCAGCGCCCACCACTGGTAGCGGGGGCTGCGGACGGCCCGGTCGGTGACCCGCCGGTGCAGCAGCGAGAACCAGTTCGTCTCGACGGACCCGTCCGCCCCCATGGTTCCCATGGCCCCGCCACCGGGGTCGAATTTGGGGTCCAGGAGGACGTCAGCCTGCTCGTCCCCGGGCTCCTCCACCTGGGACACCCTACGTGGCGACCCCAGGGCACCTCTCGCCTCGGTCCGACCTCAGAGAGGCAGTCCTGGCGGGCCCACCGAGGTCATCTTGGAAAGGAGGTCAGCGCAGACCGCGCAGGCGGAACCACCAGTTCGGATCGCGCCCGTGGGCGTGGAAGTGATTCGGAATCTGGCGCATCACCCGGTCGACCGCCCACTCGCCCGCACCGAAGCGTCCATCGGCCACCCGGGACAGCTCGGTGACCATGTGATCGATGTCGCTCTCGGGCGGCGTCGGCCCGTGGTGCTTCCACACCACCATGGGCACGCCGCACACCTCGCAGTCCGCCACCCAGCAGATGTCGTCCTCGTGGTGCCACTCCGACAGACGCGCCGCCTCGCAGAGGTCGCAGTCGGGATCGAACGGGAGGGCCGTCACGGGAGTGAGCGTACGGGAAAGGGAGGAGAGCTAGTGGGTGAAGATCTGCACGGCCGAGCTCGTCGGCACCGTCGACCC
Source organism: Acidimicrobiales bacterium (assembly GCA_036509775.1). Lineage (GTDB taxonomy): Bacteria > Actinomycetota > Acidimicrobiia > Acidimicrobiales > RAAP-2 > Bog-473. The sequence goes on along the minus strand of DATCEZ010000204.1, from coordinate 4,930 downwards.
CACCGAGGGCTGGGTGCCGGTGACGTTGTTGCTCGGGCTGCCCGACACCCCCGACACGCTCAGGCCCTGGGCCTGCAGGGCGGTGGTGGCCTGGGCCACCGTGTCACCGATGACGTTGGGGACCGTCGTCGTCGGGGGCCCGGTCGAGACGTTGACCGCCACCGCCGAGCCGTAGCCGGCCGGCTGCCCGCTGGCGGGTGACGTCGATATGACCTGCCCCGACGGCACGGTGGTACTGGACTCGTTGTTCTGTGTCGCTGTGAGGCCGACCGCCTGCAGCGCGGCCTGCGCCTGGGCGAACGAGTAGCTGGTCGGGATGCTGGGCACGTTGACCGGCGCATGGCCCTGCGACGGCACGAGCGTGATGGTGGCCCCGTACGGCGCCTTGGTCGGGTTCGGCGTCGAGCCATATGACCACCCCACCAACACCGAGGTCGGCACCGTGTCGCTGTAGGTGGGGTTCGCGCACATGGGCACGAAGTGGGCCGCTTGCAACGCCGTCGTGGCCTGGGCACAGGTCATACCGGACAACGACGGCACGGTCACGTCCGGCTTCCCGCTCGAGAGCACGACGTTGACCGTCGAGCCCTCCTTCTGCGACACCCCCGCCTTCGGGGTCTGCGACACGACCGCGCCGGCGGGCACGGTGATCGACGTCACCGGCGCGCCCTCCTTCAAGGTCATATGGACCTTGTCCACGGCCGCCTTGGCCTGCGCCAGCGGCAGGTTGACCACCGTCGGCGTCGGATGCGACGGCGTGAAGACGTTGGTCCCCAAGGCAACGAAGAGTCCGGCGGCCAGAATCAGCGCCAGCGCGACCGCGCCGCCGATCCACCACCACTTCTTGCTCGTCTTGGGTTTGTACGGCTCCGACGGGCCGCCGGTGCTCAGGATCGCCACCCGCTTGCGCTTGCGCTTCGACGTCGCCGCGGCGTTCGGATCGGCGCCCGGCTCGGCATCGAAGAGCTCGCCCGGCCCCGCCTTGGTCCCGATCGGCGTCCTGGCCGCAGCCAGTCCGGGGGCGATGGCCGTGCCGTCGCCCAGGGCGGCCGCCGCGGCCGCGGCGCCGGCGACGCCCGCCACCGCCACTCCCGAGTCGGTCAGCTCCGAGACCCCCGGCGCACGGAACCCCGTGATGGGAGCGGAGTCCTCGAGCTTGGGCATGATCAGCGGCAGGGCCGAGGGTGTCGGCAAGGCGGCCGCCAGCGCACCCAGCCGGGCGGCCAGGCCGGCGGCGTCCAACCGGGAGGCCACATCGGGCGCGGCGGCACGGGCCAGCACGTCGTCCAACGGGCCCAACAGGTCGTTGTGCGGCAGGGCCTGCCCGATGCGGGCGGCCAGCGTCCCCATGGTGGTGTCCTTCACGAAGGGCACCACACCCGTCACGGACTCGTAGAGGACCAACGCCAGCGAGTAGACGTCGGCCCGGCCGTCGACCGGCTTCCCCTCGGCCGCCTCGGGGCTTATATAGCGGGCGGTCCCGATCATCGCTCCCGCCGGCTCGGTCCAGGCCGCCTCCGCCAGCGCGCGGGCTACGCCGAAGTCGGCCACCCGCACGCGGCCCTCCTCGTCGAAGAGCAAGTTGGCCGGCTTTATATCCCGGTGCACCAGTCCGCGCAGGTGGGCGTAAGCCAGACCCTGCGCCACCTCGGTCCCGAGCTGGGCCGCCTGGGAAAGAGACAACCGTATGTCACGATCCAGCAAGTCACGAAGGGAGCCGCCACCGAGATATTCCAAAACCAGATAGGGCCCGTCGGTGTCGTCGCCCCAGTCGAAGACGCGCAGCACGTGCGGGTGGTTCAAGGATGCGACCGACCGCGCCTCGGCACGGAAGCGCTTCAGGAAGGCCTCGTCCGTCGCCAACCCAGGTTGGAGAACCTTGACCGCGACGTGACGCTGCAGCGACACGTCCTCGGCCAGGTAGACGTGGGCTGATGCGCCGGTGCCCAAAGCGGAGAGCAGCCGGTACCGCTTCCCAAGGACCCGGCCGATGGAGTCTGAAATTAGGGGCATCGGGGCGCACTCAGGCTACCGACCCCAGGCACGCAGACGGTGGACACCCCCCTACCAGCAGCGGTTCTCGTTACGAGGGCAGCTCGCCCGTGTCGAGCAGCGTCTGGAACGATGCCGCACTGAGCTGGGGGATGCCCAGGTCCTCGGCCTTCTTCAACTTGCTGGCGCCGGGCGACTCGCCCACCACGAGCACGAACGTCTTCTTCGACACGCTCCCCGGCGACTTGCCGCCCCTCGCCGTGATCGCCTCCTCGGCCCCCTCCCGCGTGTAGTCCGGGACCGCGCCCGTGACCACCACCGTCTTGCCTTCGAGCGTCTGGGGGAGGGCCGCCGCGCCGGACTCGGCCGCCGCACCGTCGATACCCGGCTCCTCCATGGACACCCCGGCCCGGCGCAGGCGCTCGAGCACGGCCACGTTGGTGTCGGCGGAGAGGAACTCGGCCAGGCTGGCCGCAATGATGCCGCCGACGCCGTCGACCGCGGCGAGCTGCTCGACGGTGGCGTCGGCCACGGCCCCGAGGTTGCCGAAGGCACGGGCCACCGCCCGGGCGCCCGTGGGCCCCACGTGGCGGATGCCCAGTGCGACCAGCAGGCGGCTCAACGGCTGGGAGCGCGAGGCATCAATGCCCGCCACGAGGTTGGCCGCCGAGAGGGCGCCGAAGCGGTCCAGCGCGGCGAGCTGCTCCGGAGTCAGGTCATAGAGATCGGCGGCGTCATTGATGAGGCCGGCGCTGACGAGTTGGAGGACGCGCTCCTCGCCGAGGCCTTCGATGTCCATGGCCCCGCGGGAGGCGTAGTGCGAAATGCGCTGCACGCGCTGCGCCGGGCAGTCGATGTTGGTGCAGTAGGTGTCGCTCTCGCCGGGGAGTCGCACGAGGGGCGTGCCGCACGACGGGCACAACGTCGGGAACTTCCACTTCGGCTTGCGGCGCTTGGGCACGCCGGGGCCGTCCTTCACGTGGCCGACGACCTCGGGTATGACGTCGCCCGCCTTGCGCACGATGACGAGGTCGCCCGGGCGCACGTCCTTGGCCGCGACCTGGTCTTCGTTGTGCAGCGTGGCCACGCCGACGGTGGAGCCGCCGACAAAGACCGGCTCGAGCCGGGCGAACGGTGTGGCGCGGCCGGTGCGGCCGATGGAGACCATGATGTCGAGCAGGCGGGTCGTGCGCTCCTCGGGGGGGAACTTGAACGCGATGGCCCAGCGGGGGGCGCGTGAGGTGGAGCCGAAGACGTCGCGCAGTGCCACCTCGTCGACCTTGGTGACGACGCCGTCGATTTCGTAGGCGAGGGCGTGGCGGGCTTCGGCCAGCGCTTCGCATCGAGCGACGACGTTGGTCAGGCCGACGATGCGGCGCGCGTGGGGGCTGACCGGGAACCCGACCTTCTTGAGCTGCGCCAGGGTCTCGGTCTGGGTGGGCGCCGGCCATACGACCTCGCCGCGGGACGATTTGCCACCTTTGGCCGGTGCGCCCTGCACGTCGCCGATGGCGTAGGCCCAGAAGTGCAGCGGCCGCCGCGCCGTGACGTTCGGGTCCTTCTGGCGCAGCGCGCCGGCGGCCGAGTTGCGCGGGTTGACGAAGAGGCGCTCGCCGAGCTCGGCCTGGCGCTTGTTCATGGCCTCGAACTCTTTGACGGGCATGTAGATCTCGCCGCGGACCTCGAGCACGTCGGGATAGGGGCCGCCCGCCTTGGCCAGTTCCTTGGGCACGTCGCCGACGGTGCGGATGTTCGCCGTCACGTCCTCGCCCGCGACGCCGTCGCCGCGGGTGGCGGCCTGCACCAGGCGGCCCTTCTCGTAGGTGAGCGACATGGCCACGCCGTCGACCTTGGGCTCGCACGAGAACGCCAGCGTCTCGAGGTCGAGATCGGGCATCTGCCGCCGCAGCCGCGTCGCCCAGGCCCGCAGGTCGTCCTCGCTGAACGCGTTGTCGAGGCTCATCATCGGGACGCGGTGCCGGACCTCTTGGAACAGGCCCGATGGTGCGGCGCCCACGGCCTGCGTCGGCGAGTCGGGGGTGGCGAGTGCGCGGTAGTCCGCCTCGAGCTGGCGCAGCTCTATGACGAGGAGGTCGTACTCGGAGTCGGGGATCTCGGGCGCATCGAGCTGGTGGTACAGCTCGTTGTTGTGGATGATCTGGGCACGGAGCTCGGCGGCGCGGGCCGACGCATTCTCGGGGACCTCCCCGTTCTTGCCGTCGCCCATCAGGCGGCGATGCCGGCGCCCACCACGGCGTCGGGGTCGAGCGCGTCGTAGAGCGCCACGGTCTGGCCCGGCGCCACCGGGCGCTGCGGGTCGTCGAAGCGGACCTCGATGGCGTCGGTTTCGGTATCGGCGGGGATGAGGGTGCAGGGCACTGGTCGCCCGTGCGCACTGACCTGCGCCACCGCCCGGGACCAAGGGGCGAGGGGCCGGTCGACCCAGGTCAGCGACGACCCAGCCAGCAGCACCGAGGACCGCAAGGCCTCCGCTGCGCTACCGACGGTGACCCGTCGCGCCGCCACGTCGACGTGCGTGACGTACCGCCGCTTGCCGTCGCTGCCGTGGCCCATGCCGCGGCGCTGGCCGACCGTGACGAGCTCGACCGCCTGCACAGAGCCGGCCGGGCGGCCTTCGCCGTCCACCACCTCGGCGGGGTGCAGGTCCACCCGCCCCGTCAAGAATCCCTCACGGCCCTCGACGCTCCCGATGAAGCACACGTCCTGGCTGTCGGGCTTGCCGGCGGTGCGCAGCCCGAGACGGTGGGCGTGGGCCCGCACCTCGTCCTTGGTCATGTCGCCCACCGGGAACACGACGCGGGACAGCGCGTCCTGGCCGAGCATGGAGAGCACGTAGGACTGGTCCTTGAGGGGGTCGGCCCCACGGCGGAGCTGCCAAGCCGGCTCGATATCGGCGGCGGCGGCGGAGGTGGCGACG